>DAISXR010000020.1:0-8473 GCA_036825755.1 Anaerolineaceae bacterium | reverse complement strand
ATCGACAACGGCTGGCCGGTCAGCGTGCAAACCCGTTCACCATTGGTGACGCGCGATATCGATATTCTGAAAAAAGGGCGCGAGGTCGAGGTGGGATTCAGCATCACCACTGCCGATGATCGTGTTCGCGTCATGTTCGAACCGGCCGCTCCATCCATCCCACAGCGTTTGAAGGCTCTTGCAGAACTTCACCAGGCCGGTATCCGCACATTTGTGATGATCGCACCCATGCTGCCCGGTTGCGAGGAACTGCCGGATCTGTTGGCCGGCAGGACAGATTCCGTGATCCTGGATCGCATGAATTATCACAATGCCGACTGGGTGTACCGAAAGTATGGTCTGGAAGCCCAAATGAGCGATGAGTATTTTGACGGCGCTGCGCGGATGCTTTCTGCTCAATTTGCCCGGTTGGGGATTCCCTGCCGGGGTTGCTAGAAATCCAATCTCTCTCCCATCACTGCCCGCTGACGGGTATAATTTGGTATCCCTATTTCAACCCGGAGGTCCCTTATGCCCGCTGAATTTCCTATGAACAGCACCAATCAGATTGTTCAGGCTGCCGCAGCCTGCGCCGATGTCAAGACGCTGTCCGATACCGATCACCAGATTCAGGCCCTTTTAAGGGAGTTCAATCTGGGTGTACAGGCCTCTTTTTTCGCCGGCGGTGTACAGGGTATGCAGCAGTTCACCACCTCGGAAGGCTACCAGGTGATGCAAAAGAAGTACGCCAACTGGATGAGCCGGCAGGTGACCGCCCTTAACCTGGTATCCTGTGAATTCCTGGCCTTCAACCTGACGGGCGGCGGCAAAGCGCGCGCATGGACGTTTGAAAAATGGGTGTTCGAGTATGCCGATGGAAAAACCTTCCCCACTGCCGGTTCGGTAGATGGTTACGATCTGGAACAGGTGAATGGCCAGTGGCGTGTGGTCTCAGCCCGAACCTATGCTGCCGAAGCAGATTAACGATTTACCACGATTTATTTGTAAAATGAAGCTCCTGATCTGAGAAATGCTCAAGCAGGAGCTTTTCTTTCTTGCCAATCCAACCCCGATTTACGCGTGATTGATGATGTCATCCTGCCTGATTCCGTCCTCGTTCTGTTATTCCGGCCTGTGATCTTCATCATGCAGTCACAATCCTTGACATTTGCTCACCTTTCTCATATGATGAAATGGAGTGTATCGAACAAAATTCTGCATTGTTCCATTCAGGGGTAAAAATACATCCCACACCCAAAGACATACACAAAGGAGTAGTAAAAATGAAGAAAGTTGTCTTTCTGGTCTTCTCCACGTTACTGGTACTGGCCATGGTATTAACTGCCTGCCAGCCGGCCGCCGAAGAAACCACCGTTCCGGAAGCCACAGAGGCCGCAACTGAAGCAGCCCAGGCCACTGAAGCCGTTGTAGCAACCGAAGCAGCCACCGAAGTCGCGACCGTTGCCGCTACCGAAGCCGCAACCGAAGCCCCCGCAGCCGGACAGCCCATCCCGGGCGGCACACTGGTTTTCGCTCGCGCCGCTGAGGCTCAGGGTCTTGATCCCCATCTGCAGACCGCATTTTCATCTTTCGTTGTGCTTGGCTTCATTTTCGAAGACCTGTTCACCTACAATGTGGATATGGCCGTCGAAGGCCAGCTTGCTGAAAGCTGGGAGTGGTCGGAAGATGGTTTGACCCTTACCCTGCATCTGCGTCCGAATGTTCTCTTCCATAATGGTGATACCTTCGATGCCGAAGATGTCAAGTTCTCGCTCGAACGTGTTCTCGACGAAGCGACCGGCGCTGCCGGACGTTCCTACATTGTGGACATCTCTGAGATCAACATCATCGATGACCTGACTTTGGATCTGGTTCTGTCTGAGCCGAATGCCACCATCATCAGCGGTCTCACCAACATCTCCATGATCTCCAAGGATCTGGTGGATAGCGGAGCGGACCTGGCAACCGATGTAGTGGGTACCGGCCCCTTCAAACTTGAATCCTGGGTTCCCGATCAGGTACTGGTTCTGGCCAAAAACCCCGATTACTGGATGGAAGGCCTGCCCTATTTTGATAAAATCGAAATGCGCGTCATCCCCGATGAAACCGCCATTTTGGCTGGTCTGCGCGCCGGCGAAATCGATTTCGCCCAGTTCAATTCGCCCAGCTCGGCTCTGACCGCTGAAGGGGATCCCAACCTGATCCTGCAGCGCGCTCCCGCCCTGTCCTACCACGTATTACAGCTCAACCCGAAACATGAAATGTTCACCGACGAGCGCGTCCGCCAGGCTTTATCCTGCGCCATCGACCGCCAGGAAGTGATCGATTCTGCTTCATTGGGTGAGGGTCAGGTGACCGGTCCTGTAACCAACAAACATTTCGCCAATCCTGTCGAGGATCTGTTCTGCTACACTCCTGACCTGGAAAAAGCAAAGCAGTTGCTGGCAGATGCTGGCGGAGCCGAGAACTTTGGCTTCACCATCATGGCCGCCTCGGATGAACCGCCCACAGCCGTTGCCGAAGCTCAGTCCATTCAGGCCCAACTGGCCAATGTAGGTATCCCGGTTGAGATCGAAACCCTCGAACTGGGTGTCTACATCGACCGCTGGCTGGCCGGTGACTTTGATGCAACAATCGCTCTGAACGGCGGCGGAACCGATCCTTCACTGGAACTGGGCCGCTACTGGAAATTCGATGCCACCTTCGCCGATGTCTCGAACTACCAGACTCAGGAACTGACCGACCTGCTGAACCAGGCCGAAGTGGAAACTGACGATGCCGCCCGCGTGGAGATCTTCAAAGAGGTTGAGCAGCAGTTGACCACTGCTTCACCGTGGATCTGGCTGTACACCGGTAATGACTACCGCGTGACTCAACCCTGGGTAAAGAACTTCACCCTCACCACCGCTTTGGGCAATATTCTGTTGCGCGAAGCCTGGATCGAAAAATAAATTTTGATTGACCTGAAACGGGATAGGCAGCATACGAGTATGTTTGCTGAGCCTATCCCGTTTCATTTTAAGCAAGGCCTGTGAGATGTTTTACACGTCACAGCAGGTAACACAAGTCATAAACAGGAAATGACACACGAAATAGCGGTACAATAGGTTGATAACGCATATTTCCGAAAATGAGAGAAGAAATACATGGTCCGTTATATTTTTAGACGTCTTCTGGCATTGATTCCAACCGTGATAGGTATTTCTCTGGTGGTCTTTTTGATCATGCACCTGATCCCCGGTGATACCATATCGGCCATGATCGGTACCAAGCAAAAACTCACCGAGGCGCAAATGGCGTCATTGCGGGCTTATTTTGGCCTGGATCGCCCCCTGTGGGAGCAGTACGTTCGCTGGCTGTACAATGCCGTGCAGGGCAACTTTGGTATATCGGTTCGCTCCGGCGCGCCGGTCGCCACAGAAATCCTTTCACGTGTACCAATGACTGCCGAATTAACCTTCGTCTCAGTCATCATCGGTTTGATCATGGGCATCCCGATGGGTATCTGGGCGGCTGTCAAACAGGGTAAATTTGCTGATTGGCTGGGCAGAGGGGTTTCGATGATTGGTCTGGCTATGCCCAGTTTCTGGTCCGGCACATTGATCATCTACATTCTGTCTGTGGGGTTTCACTATCTCCCCAATACAGGCAATTTTGTGAGCCTGTTTGAGGATCCAATCTCCAATCTGAAGCAGATCATTTTCCCCGCTCTCACACTGGGTTTCGCGTTCAGCGCCAACATTTTGCGCACCACCCGCTCGGCCATGCTGGAAGAAATCAACAAAGATTACGCCATGACCGCCAAGGCCAAAGGGGTCGCCAATCGCGGTATCACCTGGAAGCACTGCTTCCGTAACGCCCTCATCCCCATCATCACCCTGATTGGCCTGGAAGTAGGCGGTTTGTTTGGCGGAGCGGTGATTGTGGAGAACATTTTTGCCATGCCGGGTCTGGGGCGCCTGCTGCTTAACGCCATTCAACAGCGTGATTATGCGCTCATCCAGGGCTCGATCGTTTTTGTTGCCACCATGTTTGTAATTGTTAACCTGTTAGCCGATTTAACGTACGCCGCGGCAGATCCGAGGATCCGCTATGAATAGCGAAGCAGTATTCAGTACGACTTCACAACCAAAGAAGTTTTCCAACACCCAGTTGGGAAAAATCCTGCGAAACACCAATCTTGTTGCCGGCGGTATTCTGGTGCTCAGCCTGCTGTTGATGGCCATCTTCGCCACATGGATTGCCCCCTATTCGGCGATCGAACAGCATCCCAAAGATCGGCTGCAGGCGCCCAACGCGCAGTATATTATGGGCACCGATGAATTTGGCCGTGATCTGTTCAGCCGCGTGGTGCACGGGGCTACCAACTCACTGCGCATATCTATCGTTTCAGTGACTGTCTCCAGCATTGTGGGAACGCTGTTGGGAGTGATCGCCGCATATAAGGAAGGCGTGGCGGATTTCATCATCATGCGCGTGATGGATCTGCTGTTTGCCTTCCCTACCATCATCCTGGCCATGGCCATCGCGGCTGCCATGGGCCCTGGTTTTCTGAACACGGTGATGGCCATATCCATTGTCTATGTGCCGACCTTTGCGCGTATTGCGCGCGGGTCGGTTCTCAACATCAAATCGCTTGAATACATCAACGCGGCTACGGTGATTGGGGTAACAGATTGGCGTAAAATCCTCAAACACATCATCCCCAATTCCATCACCCCCACCATGGTGCAGGTCAGCATGGCGTTTTCATGGGCCATTCTAACGGAAACTGCGCTGAGTTATTTAGGTCTTGGCACCCAGCCCCCGCTGCCATCATGGGGTTCCATGATCTCCGAAAGCCGCAAAATGATGGAACTGGCCCCCTGGCTGGCGATTTTCCCGGGTGTTGCCATCATGTTCACCGTGCTCAGCTTCAACCTTCTGGGTGACGGCCTGCGCGATGTGCTGGACCCGCGTTCGCGAACCAGCGTAAAGTAGCCAGAGAATTTGGTAAAAAATTACCGGCCGGAGGAAAATCCCGGCCGGTTTCTTCTTTATCAAAAATCAAATTATGCTTTCCAGGGTTGATCCTCGGGGCCGCATAAGTACGCGTGGATCGAGTTGGCCGCCCGACGCCCAGCGCCCATGGCATTGATCACCGTGGCAGCGCCGCTGGCCACATCACCGCCGGCCCACACCCGTTCTTTGGCTGTGCGGCCTGTTTCCGAATCAATCACGATGGTGCCCTTTTTGCTGATCTCCAATCCCGGTGTTGAAGCGGGGATGAGCGGGTTGGGGCTGTTGCCGATGGCGTGGATGACGCAGTCAAACTCCAGCATAAATTCCGAACCCGGAACCTTCACCGGGCTGCGTCGTCCGGAAGCATCCGGCTCGCCGAGCTCCATGCGCAGGCATTCCAGAGCGGTAACGTTGAAGCGATCGTCGCCCAGCGTGCGAATGGGCAGGGTCAGGAAGCGGAAATTAACGCCCTCTTCTTCGGCATTTTCGACCTCCTCCAGCCTGGCAGGCAGCTCTTCGCGGGAGCGACGGTATAGAATACTCACTTCCGCGCCCAGGCGCAGCGCCGTGCGGGCGCAGTCCATGGCCACGTTCCCGCCGCCCAGCACGGCAACCTTGCGATGCATCTTCACAGGCGTGGTGGTTTCCGGAAAGTGAAAACCCTTCATCAGGTTCATGCGGGTCAGATACTCGTTGGCGGAGTACACACCATTATAGTTATTCCCCGGCATCTCCATAAACCAGGGCAGACCCGCGCCGGTGCCCACAAACACGGCGTCATACTCTTCCAGCAAATTATCAATGGAACGCAGGTTGCCCACCACATAATCGGTGCGCATTTCAACACCCAACCGGTGCAGATAATCAACCTCACGATCCACAATCCTCTTGGGCAGACGGAACTCGGGAATGCCGTAGGACAGCACCCCGCCCATCTTGTGCAATGCCTCCAGAATGATCACCTGATGTCCCCAGGTGACCAGATCCGCCGCGGCAGTCAGACCGGCCGGCCCGCCGCCCACAATGGCCACCTTTTTACCGGTAGCCGGTGCGGTGTTGAGCAGGCTGCCATTGCCATGCGCCGCTTCCCAATCCCCCAGAAAGCGTTCCAGCCGCCCAATGCAGATCCCACCGCCCCGTTTAGTGAGAACGCAATCGCGTTCACATTGTTCTTCCTGCGGGCATACCCGTCCGCATACAGAGGGCAGTGCATTTTTTTCCTTTAAAATACGCACGCCGTTTTCAAAATCGCGTTCAGCCACGGCATGAATAAACTGCGGAATGGAAACCCCCACCGGGCAGTTGGCTACACAGAACGGTTTTTTACATTGCAGGCAGCGCTGTGCTTCTTCCACCGCCAGAGTCTCTGAGTAACCAAGCGCCACCTCATTGAAATTGCAGCGGCGTACTTCCGCGGTCTGCTTGGGCATCTCCCGCCTGACCAGATCCATCTTACGAGGCGCTTTTTGTGGTGTATCGCTCATGCCGCCCCTCCACCCTGAATTTTGCTGACCGGAACATTGACCGGTTTGATTTCACCACGGCTCGAACGCAGGGTCTGCACTTCCTGACGCAAGTAAGCCTGCCGCCTGAGAGCCAGTTCATGCCAGTTGACAGCATGGCCGTCAAAATGCGGGCCGTCCACACAGGCAAACTTTGTGGCTCCGGCCACGGTACAGCGGCAAACCCCGCACATACCGGTTCCATCGATCATCAGCGTGTTCAGGCTGACCACGGTGGGGATGGCAAGCGGGCGTGTTTGTTCGGCCCCGCGCATCATCAGATAATTGCAGCCGTTGATGATCACCCGGTCCACCGGCACGGGCAGCCCGGAAATGATCTCACCCAGGTGATGAATGTGACCAGTCAATCCGCGCGATCCGTCACGGGTGATGACATACAGGGCGTCGCTGACACTCTTCAGTTTCTGCTGCCAGTACAGCAGGTATGAACTGCGCGCCTCGATCACAATGGTCACCCGGTTGCCCAGCGCTTTGAGCTTGCGGGCGGTGGGGTAAATGGAGCCAATTCCGTAACAGCCGCCCACGCACACAACATGACCGTATTGACCGGTTTCCATGGGGTGTCCCAACGGGCCGGCCACCGTGGCCAAAGCAGCGCCAACCGGTAAAGCAGACAGTTGAGCGGTGGTGCGTCCCACATTCATGTAGATTACCGTCAGGGTACCCTGTTCGGCATCCCAATCGGAAACCGAGAGTGGTATTCGTTCGCTTTCCTCGGTGGGACGGATGATCACAAACTGGCCCGGCTGAACAGCCGCGGCGATTTCCGGTGCTTCGATCACCGCCAGGTGCAGATTGGGAACCAGCATTTTATTCTCAAGCAGAGTAAACATGTTTCCCCTCCTGGTCGAGTTGTATGGAGCGGCCGGCAAAAAGTTGAGCCAGACCTGCCACCCGGGTTGATAAATCAACTCCCAGAAAATCATGTTCACCCGGAACATCCAGCCACACTGGCCAGGGATGATCAAAGTTCGGTTCGGGTACTCCCTGTTCAAGGAAGTGTTTCGTTTCGAGGGAGACCTCATCGATGCATAAAAAATCAAATCCCGGTATCTGCAGGGATTGAGCCAGCCGGGCGAGTATTTGCCAGCCAGGCTGCGCTTTCCCAATGGGTTGTATGGCTGCCGCAAGGTGCCTCAAACTGCCGTTCTGACCGGTGATACTACCGGCAGTTTCACCAAAGCCGGCCATCGGCAGGAACACCCCCTGGTTCGGCATACGTGCGGGCATGTGAGTGTTCTGGTAAATGACAAAGCAATCATCCGGAAGAACAGCTGGGATGGCTGACCCCACCACATACAGCACACGCGGCGGATCTTCCACCGGGGCTTGGCCCAGCCCCAGCCGCAACGCGCCGGCCAGGTTTCCTTCAGCCGGGATGGCGAGTATTTCCGCCCGGCTCCCCTGGAACAACCGCTCCAGTGCCTGCGGAAAACGCGCCACGTAATCAGGCCCAGCCACCAGCACGGGGTGCTTTGCCGCATCCAGCAGCCTGGCAGCATCGCCAACCTGGTCAGGTGAGCGGGGATCCAGCAGATTCGCCAGCACGGTTTCCTCGAGGGATTGTTCGGGCTTCAACCACACATCGGCGTGCTGCCCGGGCACGTGCGAACCGCCATACACGCTGATCAATTTTGCGCCGCGTTTGGCAGCCTTCAACAGGTATTTTTCGATGGGTGATTGGGAGTAGTGCAGATCCATGCCCAGCAGCACGATCACATCAGCAGTTTCCAGCGTTTCCAGACCCTTTGATTGCTTCAGCAGGCGGTTGACCGCTGCCAATCCGCTGCCATAACGCGCCCCCGCATCCAGAGCGACCGGCGAACCCATGATCCGTCGTGAAAACTGATCGGCAAGGTACAATTCTTCATTTGTACAACTCGCTGAAACCAGCATGGAAAACTGCTCGGGGCGGCAAGCCGCCAGGTGACCGGCCGCCAGTTGAAACGCTTCATCCCAGCCAATCCGCA
>DAISXR010000019.1:20435-44303 GCA_036825755.1 Anaerolineaceae bacterium | reverse complement strand
TCCCTCACCACGCCAATCGGTGTACTTACCCGCGCCAGTAAAGATCTATCTATGGGGCGGTTGTTGCGCAACATGTCGCAAAAAGAAAAGGATGCGATCTCCACCCGCAAGGATGAGGTCGGGGATATCGGGAAAGCATTTGATTCGCTTGTTATGTACATGCAGGAAATGGGCGTGGCAGCAAATGCCATTGCGCAAAACGATCTGACCCTCAATGTAACACCCAAATGCGAAGAAGACGAACTGGGCAACGCGTTTGAACAGATGATCATCAGCCTGCGCGCGATTGTAGGTCAGGTAACGGAGAACGCGAACAGCCTGGGCGCAGCAGCCGAGCAGTTGTCGGTGGCAGCCAACCAGGCCGGACAGGCGACCAACCAGATCGCCACCACCATCCAGCAGGTGGCCAAGGGCACGCAGGATCAGAGCACGGCGGTGACCCGCACCGCTTCATCGGTTGAGCAGATGTCACTGGCGATCGAAGGGGTGGCGAAGGGGGCGCAGGAACAGAGTAATTCCGTATCGAAGGCCTCGAATGTGACCGACCAGATCAACATGGCCATCCAGCAGGTGGCGGAGAATGTGGCCACGGTGACGAATGACTCGAGCAACGCAGCAGATGCCGCACGCAAGGGCTCGAAGACGGTGGAAGAGACGCTGAGCGGGATGCAGAGCATCAAGAACAAGGTGGGGGTCTCGGCGGAGAAAGTGCAGGAGATGGGGCGTCGGTCGGAGGAGATCGGTGCGATCGTGGAGACCATCCAGGACATTGCCTCACAGACCAACCTGCTGGCCTTGAACGCGGCCATTGAAGCCGCGCGGGCCGGAGAACACGGCAAGGGCTTCGCGGTGGTAGCGGATGAAGTGCGCAAGCTGGCAGAGCGGTCGGCATTGGCGACGAAGGAGATCCGCAACCTGATCAACGGCATTCTGGTGACGGTGTCAGAAGCGGTGAAGGCGATGGAAGAGGGCTCGAAGGAAGTGGAGCTGGGTGTGGCGAGCGCCAATCAGGCAGGCAGCGCACTGGCAGACATCCTGTCGGCAGCGGAAGCGGTGCGCAAACAGGCATCCTTGGCAGCGGAAGCGAGCAACAAGATGAAGCAGTCCTCGGAGCAGTTGGTGGTGGCAGTGGACAGCGTGTCGGCCATTGTGGAGGAGAACACGGCCTCGACGGAAGAGATGGCGGCCAACTCGGGTGAGATTGCACAGGCGATCGAGAACATTGCCAGTGTGAGCGAGGAGAACAGCGCGGCGATTGAAGAGGTGAGTGCCTCGACAGAAGAGATGAGCGCGCAGGTGGAAGAAGTGACGGCCTCGGCCAACTCGTTGTCGGAGATGGCGCAGGCGTTGAAGGTGGTGGTGAACCAGTTCAAGCTGCATAGGGACCAAGGCATAGAGATGGAGGCCATCGGTGATCTGAGCGAAGCGCAGGAAAGGAGCGAGGATGGAAAAACAGTTAGTGATCTTTGAACTGGGGAACGGTCAATACGGGATCGAGATCGCCACGGTGGAAGGGATCGTGAAGATGCAGGAGATCACGAAGATCCCGTACACGCCCACTTTTGTGGAAGGGGTAACGGATCTGAGGGGGTCGGTGCTGCCGGTGATGGATCTGAACAAACGCTTTGGTCTGCCGGAGCAGGAAGAGACGAGTGAGACGCGCATCATCACGGTGAACATGGACGGGGTGAAGGTGGGCATGATCGTGTCGAAGGTGACGGAGGTGCTGACGATCGAGGACAGCGTAATCGAGCCACCGCCGGCGATGGTGAGCAATGTGAACACGGAGTTCATCACGGGGATTGCCCGGATCAACGCACGCCTGGTGGTGCTGCTGGATCTGAACCGCGTCCTGAACACCGAAGAACGCGATGCCCTCAATAAGATGGGTGACATAAAGATATAGTTCCGATGTAAGAAATGATATTTGGCGGGCGGTATGCTTATTTACCGTTCGAAATCCTCAGAGCAAAGATCCCGTGCCCTGAGGATTTTTCTTTTTTAGAGGTTTTTACTCGATTCGGTTGAATCTTTACGATTTTTATGGGTCACCCACCAAAAGCCAATCAACACAGTCAGCGGTAATATTAATGCGGTCTGACAGAAGGCCGGTTGTTTTTGGCTTTCAGTCCCCGTTTCGTTTGGATCCGATGTGGGCGTTCTTGTGTTCTCTGTCACCTGAGAAATCACGGGTGCATCCGTTTCAACGGTCAATGGATTGGTTGATATTTGAGTAACCGACGTGACAAGGAAGTTATCCGCTGGAAATGAGCTTTTCCAGCGGTTATACCATGCATTCAAAAGCGAGATGAACTCTTCGGTGGCTTTTAGGTTGCCCTCACGGGAAGGATGATCATCCTCCGATGGATAAGCCAGGGTGTTATGACCGGAGGAGTATGTGTGTTCCACCAGTCCATTGACCAGCCTGTGATGATGATCTGTCCCGGTGAGAACATTGTAAAAATCAAATACTGCCACATTCGCCTGCGCATAACTGTTTTCACGAAGCCAGTCATTGACCAGCCAGAGATTGAACGCGCGGGCATTTTTACTGTGGCGACTGCTGGTCAACGGGGGAGCTGTGATGACAATAAACAGTTTATCCGGCCGGGTAGCAAAATATTTCAGGATCTCGTTATATACATATTTCGCATTGCTGACAGACAGCCAGCCCTCCTGGGCTGGTGGATCATCCGGCCTGCCCTCCAGATCGGAGTTTGGAAAGCAGGATTTAAACAGAATGATTTCGTTTTCCCCTCCCGGATCATCAGCCAGGCGCGGCCAACTGCCAAAATCACCGATATTCTGGCCGTTTTCAGAATACAAATCTTTCAGGTACTGCTCACTGCGCTCGCCTGAAAACCAATCCAGCCAGTTGGGGATATCCGTCGCATCCCCGATAGAATTGATGCCCCAGCCGTAATTGGTGGCGCTGACATAATAGTGATTGTCCATCAGAGCCTTTCCAAGCTCACCGCCCAGTTCATTTTCGGATGGATCGGCCAGCCAGTTCCCGCCGGTAGAATGATGGATAAATATCAGTTTGACTGGTGTGTCAGGTGGAGAAGGATCCAGTGGTTCTGGGTGTTGTGTATAGATCCCCGAATTGATTGCGAGCATCGCTATGATCAGAAGGGTCGGCAGTTTTTGCATGAGAGCCATCCTTTCCGGATCCTGCAAACCGAGCGGCTTCCCTGGAAAACTTTGGATAAGAACAGTGTAGAGCTTTTTGCCTGCTTTGAAAAGCGGGTTTGCTCAAAGAGACCAGAGATGGACAAAAGTCACTTGCATTACGCAAAATCGATCCTATAATAGAGTCAACCGACCGGTCGGTCGGGAGGAGAAATCATGGCAGACGATACCCGTGAAAACATCCTACGCACAGCGCGCAGGTTGTTCATTCAAAATGGTTACACCGCTACATCCATGCGAGAGATCGCTGAACAGGCCGGGATCGGCAAGGCGACCATTTATCATCATTTTCAGGACAAAGAAACCATTTTTCGCACCCTGATGCGCATGACCTCAGAACGAATCGAAGACTCTTACACCCTGATTGCTTCGGAACAGGACCCCTGCCAGCGAATTCGTGTGGCTGCCAGGTCGTCGTTGGGTTTTCTGTATGACACGGCTGATTTGTTGCAGATCGGACGGCGAGAGGTACCCGGTACGCGTGATGAAATGGTTTCATCCTTCGCGACCCTGTTTAGAAAATATTCTGGTTTATTGGAAGATGCCTTTCAGAAAGGGATGCAGACGGGGCAGTTTCGTGAAATTGATGCCAGGGCGACAGCGCTGACTTTTTTGAATATGATTCAGGGAAACTTTTCCATGTATTACCTCACTGGTCTCCGGGTGGATACCCCTGAAAGAACAGCCGACCGTTTATTGGATGTGTTTTTCAATGGCATTCTGACTGCTCAGACTCAACAACCCGATCAACCACGTGAATAGTATTTTACTTTTCGATATCGCAATCTCGAGGAAGGTAAAGGAGTTCTTTGATGCAAACCATTGTAAGCCTCGCTGATCTCAACCAATCTAATATTTTCCTGGCGGGCGGAAAAGCAGCCAATCTTGGGGAACTGCTGCGAGCTGGCCTGCCGGTTCCAGACGGATTTTGCATCACAACAGGTGCGTATCAGCTATTTGTTCAGGTCAACAATCTGAAAGATGTCATCGACGAATGCCTTCAGCAAATTCATGGCGATGCCATACAGGAGCTGGATGCAGCCTCGCAAAAAATCCGGGCAGCCTTCAACACCGCTCACATCCCTGGTGAGATGGAGGAGCAAATCCGTATTGCATACCGGGCATTGTCCAATTCCGTGCCGGTTGGAGTTGCAGTGCGTTCTTCAGCCACCGCGGAAGATCTGCCGGATCTGTCATTTGCCGGGCAACAGGATACCTTTTTAAATGTGATCGGAGAGACAGCATTGCTGGACGCTGTGATCAGGTGCTGGAGCAGTTTGTGGACGGCCCGTGCGATTGGGTACCGTGTCCGTAATCACATTGATCAGCAGCAGATTGCTTTGGCAGTGGTGGTTCAACGCATGGTCAACAGCGAGACGTCCGGCGTGCTGTTCACCGCCAATCCCCTTACCGGTAAACGAACAGAGACCGTGATCGATGCCACTTATGGTTTGGGAGAAGCGCTGGTATCCGGCGCAGTTGAACCTGACCATTATGTGGTGGATACGCTTTCACAGGATCCGCATCAATACACCATTTGCAGCAAGTCACTGGGCAGTAAAGCCGTGGTGATACGCGGGCTGCCGGAAGGCGGTACACAAACCAGCGCTGAGCAGGGAGCCGGCCATCAGGCGCTCACGGATGAACAGATTCTCGAACTGGCTCGTATTGGGAAACAGTCTGAAAGACACTTTGGTGCTCCTCAGGATATGGAATGGGCCTGGGCAGAAGGACAGTTATTTGTCGTGCAATCGCGGGCGGTTACTTCTTTGTTTCCATTGCCTGAAGGGATGCAACCACAGCCTCTGCAGGTCTGTTTTTCGTTTGCCGCCTGGCAGGGAATGTTAGAGCCTTTTTCACCGCTGGGGCAGGATGTATTTTCCAGCCTGGTGGTGGGATTTGGCCGACTGTTTGGCGAAAAGATCACTCTGAAGACACAAAATGTTTTCAAAACCACAGCCATGCGATTGTTCGTCAATATCACCGGTTTATTGCGAGGGAAATTCAGTCGGAAAGTGATCACCATTTTTATTTCTGCTGTCGATTCGGCCTGTTCCAGTATCCTGGAAACCCTGACTGAAGATCTGCAGCAGTACGGCCCGGCTGGTAAATTCAACCTGAAATCACTTTTGATCACCTTGCGGGGGTTTTCCCCGGTGATTCTCCGAACACTGTACAATCTGGCCTGGCCGGCAAAAGGGCGTGTTCATCTGACCCGGGAGATCGAAAAATTTGTTGCCGCGACCGCACGTAAAAGCCAGCAGGTATCGAACCTGCCGGATCTGCTGGATTTGCTGGAGGAGATTGGAGGGATGGGTCCATCCATCCTTTTACCCAATTTACTACCGGGGGTGATCGCCGGTATGGCGCCGTATCAGATCATTCGCCGGATAGCCGATGATCTGCCGGATGCCCCGGATCTGACCAACGATCTGACCCGTGGGCTGTCTCATAATGTGACCACAGAGATGGATCTGAAACTGTGGCAAACCTCGCAAATCATCCGGGCAGATGAGACTTCTTTTCGGCATTTTTCGGAGGTAGAAGCCAGGGATTTATCAACACAGTATCTGCGGGCGGAGCTGCCAGATACCGCTCAACAGGCGATATCGGATTTCCTTTCAAAATTTGGGATGCGGGGTGTGGGCGAGATCGATTTTTACCGAAAACGCTGGCATGAGGACCCCGTGCACATCATGCAGGTGATCAAAAATTACCTGCTGGTCGATGAAGAGAAGGCAAACCCGCAAAAGATTTTCACAGACGGAAAAGAAAAAGCACTGAGTGCCAAACGGAGACTTCAAGATGGCTTTCGGATGCGCAGGCAACCTGTCCGCGCCTGGTTGGTTGGGTTCCTGGCCAAACGCTTTTTCGAGCTGGGCGGTTTGCGTGAAACACCCAAGTTTACCATTTCACGATTTCTGGATATGCTACGGCAGGGCTTATTGAGAACCGGCCAATCACTGGTGGAGCAGGGCCGATTGGATCAAAGTGATGATTTATTCTTCCTGCACCTGGATGAATTGCGTTTGTTTTCGGATGGGCAACTGCCGGATGTGAAAGAATTGATCCGCCAAAGGCAGGCAGAGTATCAAAAAGAGCAGACTCGTAAACGTCTGCCCCGTGTGATTCTCAGCGACGGTACAACTTATTATGAAGGGATTCAGGCAATCGTAGCTGATGATCCTTCTGTGTTGATCGGATCACCGGTATCCTCCGGTATGGTGGAAGGCATTGTGCACGTCGTTCTGGATCCTCATCAGGATCAACTGGCTCCGGGGGAGATTCTGGTATGTCCGGGAACCGACCCGGCCTGGACGCCCCTGTTTCTATCAGCCGGCGGGTTGGTGACGGAGGTGGGCGGCATGGTAACGCATGGCTCTGTTGTGCTCGTGAATATGGTATTCCGGCGGTGGTGGGGGTGGATCAGGCTACCACACGTTTGAAGACCGGTCAGCGGATTCGGTTGGATGGCTCGACGGGGCGAATCATGCTCCTGGATGGAGTACCCGAGGAAGCGGAGCCTGTCAGGGAGATTGCGTAATGACTCAGGTGAAGGATCAGATAAAACTCCGCCGGATTCGATCACGTTCCTGCTTGCGTTCGATTGCCAGGTTGATCAATTCATGCACCAGATCTTCATAGGATAACCCGGATGCTTCCCACAACTTTGGGTACATGCTGATCTTTGTGAAGCCCGGGATGGTGTTGATTTCATGTAAAAACAACCGGTTGGTTCCACGATCCAGCAGAAAATCAACCCGCGCCATCCCAGCGCAGTCGCAGAGTTGATAAGCTTCAATGGCAAGAATTTGAACCCGTTTGACCAGCTTCTCATCCAGCGCGGCAGGGATAATCAGCCGGGAGGTGTCATCGAGGTATTTGGCGCGATAGGAATAGAACTCATCACCGGGGATGATTTCACCGGGCAGCGAGGCGCGGGGATTTTCATTTCCCAGCACACTCACCTCAATCTCACGCGCGTCAATTCCCGTTTCTACCAGCACCCGCCGGTCAAATTCAGCGGCCAACGATAAACCGCATAAGAGCTCAGACCGGTTGCGACATTTGCTCACCCCGACCGATGAACCCAGATTGGCCGGTTTCACAAAAACCGGATAGGGCAGGTTATGTTCGATCTCAGGCAGCAAATCCTGAGGATTGGTTTCAATCTGGCGGCGGGTGAACAGCCGAGAATCCACCACGGGGATCCCGTTGGCGCGCATCACCTCTTTAAACAGAGCCTTATCCATCCCAACCGATGAAGCCAGAACCCCGCCGCTGACGTAGGCAATATCGGCCAGTTCCAGCAGCCCCTGTACCGTTCCGTCTTCTCCAAGGGTACCGTGAAGCACCGGAAAGATCACGTCAAAGCAGGTGATCTCTTCCAGCACACTCGCAGACTCGTTTTCCCGGATTCGATACAGAACAGCATTGTTGGGCTCGGGCAGCAGGATCACCGGGTGAAGCGTCTCATATCGTTTTGATTCAAACGCTTCAATAACGGAATCTCCGGACAGCCATGCTCCATCCGGGGTAATCCCAACCTCGGTGACGGTGTATCGATCGGATTTCAAAACCGAGCGGATTGACCGGGCTGACATGAGCGAAACCTCGTGTTCGCCTGAACGCCCGCCAAACAGCAATCCAACGCGTAATTTTTGTTGTGTCATCAGGGTATCGTTCTTCTTTCACCAGAATAATTTCGACTGAACCGGTGTTCGCATGCCTTAACCGGAGACAGCGCCAGTAGATTGTAACATCCTGACAACGAGGAAATCGGTATATGCATTCAGGGATGAGAGGGGTGCATGAAAAACACCAGATTTTTTGTCATCAAACAATCAGGAACCAGAGTGACCAGTTTTATTGCCTTACAGTCTGAGGATGAAACGTTGCAGATCGAGCCTCTTCACTGCATTCGCGTGATAAGGCTATTTTAATGTTGAGAAGATAGTCTAAAAGCGAGGCATTTTGATTTCACCAGGCAGCCGGCAGGTCCATAGATCTGCCCGGTGCGTGACAGCGCGCGGGAACAACTCGAGTTCTGCTGACGGCGCCTTTTATTGGTAAAAACCAGGAGCAAGTGAATGGCAACTTTGAGTGGTAAGGTGGCAATTGTGACCGGGGCATCCTCCGGAATTGGACGGACAAGCGCCCTGTTTTACGCCCGGGATGGGGCAAAGGTAGTGGTATCGGATATCGATGTGGCAGGCGGAAAAGAGACAGTTGATATGATCCGCCAGCGTGGAGGGGAAGCCTGTTTTATCGAGGCAGATGTTTCAAAACACACCGATTGTGCACGTCTGGTTGAGGGAACGATTCGTGAATTTGGCAGGCTGGATTATGCCTGTAACAACGCCGGGATTGGGGGTGAATCCAATCTTACGGGCGATTACAGCGTGGAAGGCTGGCAAAAAATCATCGATATCAACCTGTCGGGCGTTTTCTACTGCATGCGTTACGAGATCCCTGAAATGCTGCGAACCGGCGGGGGAGCGATTGTGAATATGGCTTCCATTTTGGGCCAGGTTGGGTTTTCAGCCGCACCAGCGTATGTAGCTGCCAAGCATGGCGTGGTAGGGCTTACCCGCAACGCCGCGCTGGAATATGCCCAAAAGGGAATTCGCGTCAACTCGATCGGGCCTGCTTTTATCAGTACTCCATTGATTTCCGGTCTGGAAGCAAATGAACAGTCTTACAAAGCGCTGGTCGCGCTTCACCCAATTGGCCGCCTTGGAAAACCCGAAGAGGTAGCCGAACTGGTGGTGTGGTTAAGTTCAGATCGCGCATCGTTCATTACAGGAGAGTATATCGCCGTGGATGGGGGATACCTGGCGCGATAACCGGAACGGTGCATTTCAACTGGGCACACAGGAGGATAAACCAATGTTTAATCGAATTCTTGTCCCGCTGGATGGATCCAGGCTGGCTGAACGTGTGATCCCTCACGCGGTATATTTTTCACGTATCTTTGGTTCAGATATCGTTCTTCTGCAGGTACTGGATCCAACCGCTTTTTCTGAAAACCCTTCCTCGGTGGACCCACTCAACTGGCAGATCCGAAAGGCTGAATCCGCCATGTACATGCAGAGTATTGCAGACCGGATCAGTCAGGATCTGGCAGATTTGGCAGACTCATCTGAAATGGAAGAAGACCGTTCAATCGGGGGGAAAAAGGGATCTGTCGAATTTTACATTGAGGAAGGAAAAACTGCCGAATCAATCGTCAACTTTGCCCATACGCAAAATATTGACCTGCTAATGCTGACCACACACGGAGCAGGCGGGCTCAGCCGCTGGAGCCTCAGCAGCGTACCGCAAAAGGTCATCAATCTTGTTTATCTGCCGATATTGATCGAAAGGGCTTACGGTTTGCCCGCAGAACCGGATCAGGAGTTCCGTTACCGGCGCATTCTCCTGCCTGTGGACAGTTCCCGCAGGGCTGAATCGGCTCTTTCGGTAGGGATCGCTTTGGCTGGGGCTGGAGTTCACCAACACCCATTTGCCGTTGAAGAGGTGAAGGACTATGAGTTAATCCCTCAAACTGGTTCCGCTACCAATCTCCTGCTGGCAGCCGTCATCAAACCGCCTGAACTGCCCATCCCCCAACCTTATCCGGGCGAAATTCACCACCTGTGCCAGGAACTGATGAACGTCAGTCGACAGGCGGTGACCCGATATCTGGAAGAGATGAAGGAACGTCTGCCAGTACCCGCCCAAACGCGTGTACTGGAAAACCGCAGTATCCCGACAGCCCTGCAGGAATTGATCAACCAGGAGGATGATATCGATCTGGTTGTCTTCACCGCTCACGGCAATACCGCCACATTTGATTGGCCGTATGGGAGCATTGCAAGAAATTACATCGATCACGGCACCAAACCGGTTTTGATCCTGCAGGACGTGCCGCGATCACAGGTGAAACCCACAGTAGCCGAGATCGCTGCTCAAAAGTCAGGAAACCGGTAATTATGGGCGATGAACAGCAAAGCCAGGGTGTAGATCAACAAAATCGGTCGGTCTATACGCCCATCATAAACAAAACTGAACAACTTCACCAGTTGGCCGATCAATTGGCCGGGCGATATCACGAGGCAGAGTTGGTCACATCGGGTCGTGATCTACAGCCGCGCTTTCCCGATCGGAATCCGGTGTTGCATGAGCTGGATCAATACCAGGACTGGCTGGCAGAGGCCTACCGGTATTTCAGCGATGCTTCCAAGCGTAATCTGCCCCTGACTTATGCTTCTGAATGGGTGCTGGACAACTATTATGTAATCCGCCAGACCCTGACGCAAATCGAAGAGGATTTACCCGATTCGTATTACGGTCAATTACCCAGGCTGATGGATCACCCGCTCAAAGGGTACCCTCGCATCTACGCGGTGGCGCGCGCTGTGCTGGCAGAACAAAATCTGTTGCTTGAACCGGTGGATTTGCAAAATATTATGATCCGGTATCAGGAGCAGGTACCTCTGACCATGGGCGAATTGTGGGCGCTGCCCATTTTTCTGCGCTACAGCCTGATTGAGTATCTGGCGTACGATCTGGTATCGGTGATCCAGCCCGCCGAACCCCCGGCTCTGCCGGAATTTGATCCCCATCTCTATGCAAAGAATCCGACCCCGTCTACCCGCCAGCCGAAAATGGAGGCCGGTGAGGGCGATAATATCGCCAATATCATCCTCAGCTTGCGGATCGTCTCCGAACAGGAGTGGAACGACTTTTTTGAAACGGTCAGCCGGCTGGAGCACACTCTGCGGCAGGATCCGGCTGGTATTTACCCCAAAATGGATTTTAAAAGCCGGGATCTGTACCGAAAGGAAATTGAGAAGCTATCCAAACGGACAGAAAGGCACGAGATCGAACTGGCTGAAGCGTTGGTGAAGGTTTCCGGACAGGGTGTACAAAGTGCACATGACGACGGTGCAGTAAAAGATATATTGGATGAAAAAAACCGGCAGGCTCAAGAAATATCTGATTTCACCGATTTCGATGAGACTGAAATGGGCAACCACATCGGGCATTACCTGTTGGGTGAGAAGCGAGCTGTCTTTGAACAGGCCGTGGGCTATCTCCCGGATTGGAAGGAGACTATTTCTCGCCGGGTGTTGCGAAATGCCGCTCCGGTGTATCTGGCCGGCATCAGCCTGCTCAGCCTGGGCATGTTCCTGGTTCTATATCTGCTGATCCGGGCTACCGGCGTACTGAGCACTGATTTTTCCTCGGCAGGGGACTTGCTTGCTCAAGTCAACCCGGTACTTCGCACGATTGGTCTGGCCTTACTCGCGCTGGCGTTGATCACGCCGGTTTTGACCATTTCTACCGCGTTGATCAACTGGCTGGTCACGTTACTGGTTCCGCCTCGCATTTTACCCAAACTGGAGTTTATCGATGAAATCCCGGAAGGTTTTTCCACCATGGTGGTGGTTCCGGCCATCCTGAACAGCCAGACCGAAATTGATTCACTCGTCCAACAGCTTGAACTGCATTACCTGCGTAACCCCGAAAGAGGTATTCAATTTGCTCTGCTGACCGATTTTACGGATGCCGACCAGGCGGTGCTCCCGCAGGATGAGGTGTTGACGCAATATGCGCTGAACGCCGTGAAGGAACTGAACCGGAAATATCAAACTGTACGCGAGACGGCTGGTTCGGGTAAAGAGCTGTCAACTGACTCACCAGGTGAAACGGGACCTTTTTATCTCTTTCACCGCCGGCGTCTTTGGAATCCTTCTGAAGGCAAGTGGATTGGCTGGGAACGCAAGCGCGGAAAATTGCACGAGTTCAACCAGATTTTGCGCATCGAAAAGAATACTTCAAAAGCCAGCAATGAGAAAACGGATCATTCATTCACGGTCATCTCAGACGGACTTCATTCGGCAGAGCAATGCATTCATCAACTTCAATGCACCCGATACGTCATCACCCTGGATGCCGATTCGATCCTGCCGCGCGGGGCGGGGAGCCGCCTGATCGGCACCCTGGCACATCCGCTCAATCAGGCGGTCTTTGATGCGGAGACGGGCCACATCACCTCCGGATACAGTGTGCTGCAGCCCAGGATGGAAATCCATCCGCGCAGCGTGAATCACTCCTGGTTTACGAGGATTTTTGCCGGCGACACCGGTTTGGATTTGTACACACTGGCTGTTTCAGATGCCTATAATGACCTGTTTGGCGAGGGCATATTTGTAGGAAAGGGCATCTATGATGTAGATGCCTTTATGCGCAGTGTGGATGATTACATCCCGGAGAATTCGGTTCTAAGTCATGATCTTCTGGAAGGCGTGATGGGACGTGCCGCCCTGGTGACCGATATCACCATGGTGGAAGATTATCCGCAAAGTTACTTTGCCCAGGCTGTTCGTTTACAACGTTGGATACGCGGTGACTGGCAACTGCTGCCCTGGTTATTCCGTTCGGGGCGTTCCGGCCCCGACCTCTCGGTGATGGACCGCTGGAAAATTTTTGATAATCTGCGCCGCTCCATACAGGCTCCGGCTCTGCTGCTGATCGTGGTGATCGGTTTGTTGTTTCTTCCCTCACTGTCTCTGTTGTGGATTTTGCTTCCGCTCATCACGCTGGGGATCCCTATGCTCACCAGCTTGACGAGCAGTACGTTGCAGGTGATTGGCGGAGAACAGGTTTCCACTGCCATGCGTCCTCTGCGCTGGAACATCATGCGCTGGCTTCTTGGTATCGCATTTCTGCCTTATGAAGCTGCCATCACATTGAGCGCCATCGTGACCACATGGGTACGCATGCTGGTCACCCGAAAGAATTTATTACAGTGGACCACCGCGGCAAAAAGCGCCCAATTGTTCAAGCTGTCTGAACGGCAGGGCACTGCCTGGTTACCGATGAGCTTTGTTTCCATTACCGCCTTTTTGCTCACGATAGCTATCCGGTTGTTAAGCCGATATGATGTCGCCGCTGAACCGGCGCAATGGTTTGCTCTACCGCTCTTACTCCTCTGGTATTCAGCGCCGTTCATCGTCTGGTGGATCAGTCAGCCCATCGAGGATCGGGAAACGCCTCTGAATCAGGACCAACTGGACCTGCTACGCAGGATTGCCAGACGGACATGGGGCTTTTTTGAGCGATACGTAGGCCCTGAGGATCACTGGCTGCCACCGGATCACTTCCAGGAAACACCTCTGGGCGTGGCGGCACATCGTACATCTCCCACGAATATGGGCTTGCTGTTGACCTCCACTCTGGCGGCTTATGACTTTGGCTATCTGGGTCATCTGGATTTAGCCACCAGACTCTCTACCACACTGGATACATTTGCCCAGATGGAACGGTTCAGGGGTCATTTTATCAACTGGTACGATACCCTCACGCTGCAGCCGCTGAACCCACGTTACATCTCCACCGTTGACAGCGGAAATCTGGCTGCCAGTTTGATCATCACTGCCCAGGCAAGCAAAAGGATGCCGGAGCAAACCATTTTTCGCTGGAATCTCTGGCAGGGGTATCTGGATTCGCTTTCCGTACTGGAGGAGACTCTGCACGGTATCAGAATTCCGGATATAGAAGCAGAGGTCAATACGTTGGTCACACTCATCTCCGATATGCAAAAGGAGGTAAAGTCGGTTCAGCACAAGCGTAATGAATGGTATCCATTATTTTTGAAGGCCAGCGGATCTTTCTGGCGGGAACTGTCAGAGCAGTTGATTGAGCTGGTGAAAAATTGCCAATCGGCCTTGAATCTCTCCACCCTGGCCAAATTGCAGGAAACCGCCGCGCAAACCGAGCGGCATCAACTGGCGGTACAGCGAACCATTACAGAACTGGTTCCGTGGATAACGCTGTTCGCGAATTACCCGCCTGAGTTTGAGCAACCTCCATTTGAGAAGACCTTCCTCAATTTGCGGAACTGTCTGCCCAGCAACATGGCATTCGGGCAGATCCCCGAGTACATCCATAACGCTTCTCAATCGGTGGCGACCCTATACTGTCTGCTGGACGAAAATCCCGGATTAACAGAAGAGAATGGCGGAGCGGAACAGGACCACACATCGGCTCGTGAGTGGTTGGACCAACTCTCACAGGCGCTTGAAATGGCGGAAGCCAATGCCGGTAATCTGATGGGTAAATTTACCCGGATCGCGGATCAGGCGGAACAGTTTGTTGATGAGATGGATTTCAGTTTTCTGTTTCATCCGCAGCGCTGTGTTTTCCATATTGGCTTCAATATGGTGACTGGCCAGCTTGACCAGAATTATTATGATCTGCTGGCTTCCGAAGCGCGCATAGCTTCCATCATTGCCATTGCCAAAGGAGATGTGCCGCAAACCCACTGGCTGCATCTGAACCGCCCGGTCACTCGTGTTGACAACTCGCTGGTTTTACTATCGTGGAGCGGCACCATGTTTGAGTATCTGATGCCGTCGCTGTATTTGCGTTCTTTTCCCGGTACATTCCTGGCGGATACCACACGCGGAGCCGTTCAGCAGCAGATTGCATACGGTCAATCGAAAGGTGTTCCGTGGGGGATATCTGAATCAGGATTTTTCCGGTTGGGATCCAATCAGACCTATCAATACCGCGCTTTTGGGGTACCCGGTCTGGGTTTCAAACGCGGTCTGGCGGACGATCTGGTTGTCGCGCCGTACGCGTCGATGATCGCGCTTGAATATCAACCGCGCTCAGTCCTGCAAAACCTGCACAGGTTGATTGATCATGGTATGGTGGGCGCGTATGGCCTCTATGAGGCGGTTGATTTTACACCCGACCGCCTGCCACTGGATCAAAAATATGCAGTGGTACGCGAATATATGGCCCATCACCAGGGCATGATCATGATGGCGTTGGATAACTTCTTTCATGAGCGTGTGATGATAGACCGGATGCACCGAGACTCGCGCATTCAGGGTGTGGATTTGCTGCTTCACGAGCAGATTCCAACGACGGTGCCATTACAGGAAGTGCACGCGGAAGATGTGAGGGGTATACAGCGGGTGACGGTCGAAAGTGAGGAGATTCTGCCCTGGCGGGTGCCGGTGCAAACTTCCATCCCGCAGGTCAACCTGCTGTCCAACGGCAGCTACAACGTGATGGTCACCAACATGGGGGGTGGATACAGCGCCTGGGAGGATACCGATCTGACCCGCTGGCAGCCGGATGGGGCGCTGGACAACTGGGGGAACTGGGTTTATATCCAGGAACTGGATGAAGGAGCAAAACGTACGGTACGGTTCTGGTCAGCCGGTCACCAGCCGGTACCGGGTGATGCGGCAGCGGTGCAGGCGACCTATTTTGCCCATATGGCGGTGTTTCGCCGTACCGAAAATGGGATCATTTCCACCATGGAGATCACCGTCGCGCCTAATGATCCGGTGGAGATCAGGCGCATTCATTTACACAACAATCTGGATCAGACACGTCATTTACGCATCACCTCCTACGGAGAGGTGATACTGGCTCCTCAGGCAACGGATGCGCGCCATCCCGCATTCAACAAGCTGTTTATTGAAAGCGAGTTTATCCCCGAATACAGCCTGCAAATTTTCAAACGCCGCCCGCGTTCGGATGAAGAAGCTCCCCTGTATATGGGACATCTGTTGATTGTGGATGGATCGCAATGGCCTTCATATCATGAGGCGGATCGTCTGAAGTTCATCGGGCGCGGACGAACAACCCGCAACCCCCTGGCCATGCAATCACCGGAATACCTTTCCGGCACATCCGGCGCCACACTGGACCCCATTTTTTCACTGGGGCAGGAAATCACATTGGCGCCCTTCGCCAGCCTGCGTCTGGCGTATGTCAATTTTGCCGCCGAAAGCCGCGAAGAGATCATCAGCCTTGCCAGACGCTATCGTGAATGGAACCTGATTGACCATTCATTTGATCAATCCAACATGGCGGCTCAGGCCTGGCTGGGCAAGCAGGATATTAATAACGAGGACTTCCAAAATGCACTGCATGTGCTTTCTTCACTTGTATTTCCAGCCAAGGTCACCCGGGCGGCCTCCGAGGTGATTGCATCCAACCGACTGGGGCAACCTGGGTTGTGGCGTTTTGGCATTTCAGGTGATTATCCGATCCTGCTGGTTGAACTGGATGACTCCCGGCAAATCGAACTGGCTCGTGAGGTGCTCGAAATCCACAAATTTATGCGCAGCCGCCGATACAAGGCGGACGTAGTGGTGGTGAATAAACAGCCCACCAATTATGGCGCAGAACTGAACGGGATGCTTTACCGCCTGGTATCCAAAATGAACGGCGAACAATGGCTGCAGCAGCGCGGCGGAATTTTCATATTATATGGAGATCAGATGCTCCCCGAAGAGTACACCCTGCTGCAGACCGCGGCCCGCATGGTGTTTTCCGGTGAAAAGGGTTCGATCAATGAACAAATGCCGGAGTATGCCGTACCGGTGTACCATCTGCCGCCTCTCACAGCCACTCGTCAGGCGCCGGATGCAGAAACGGCGGCCAGCGAGCCTTATACCTATCCATTGCAAAATCCAGAGGAATTGCAGTTCTGGAACGGGTACGGTGGTTTTTCTGCCGATGGAAAGGATTACGTCATTCATTTACCGGGCAGCCCGGTGGCAGGCAACGGGGATGCCGATGAGAAACATCGCGCCACCCCGGCTCCCTGGGTTAATGTGATCGGATACCCCGGGTTTGGTTTTATGGTATCCGAATCGGGCAGCCAGTGCACCTGGGCGTTGAACAGCGGCGAAAACCGGCTGACACCCTGGTTCAACGACCCGGTCAGTGATCCAACCGGCGAGGCGCTGTACCTTCGCGATGAGGAAACCGGCGAAGTCTGGACGCCCACCCCACTGCCGGCCGGTGCAGACCAGCCCTTCAGGGTGACGCACGGAGCCGGATATTCCATCTTTGAGCACAACTCGCATGGGTTGCTTCACCATCTCAGGTTGTTTGCCAGCCCGGAAGATCCGGTCAAAATTATCCATCTGACACTGGAAAACACGCTGGATCGTCCACGCCGGATCACGGCGACCCAGTATGTGGAATGGGTACTGGGCACCAACCGGGCGGTCAACTCAGCCTACGTCATCCCGGATTATGATGCCACCGAACAATGTCTGATGGCAATCAACCCGTACAATCCGGAATTTGCCAACCGAACAGCCTTTCTGATTGCCAGTAAGCCGGTGCATGGGCTGACGGCGGATCGCACTGAGTTTTTGGGGCGCGGTGGGAGTTATGCTTTCCCGGCAGCTTTGCGGCGTTTGGGTCTGGAGACGCGCATACTTGCGGGTGAAGATCCTTGTGCGGCCATGCAGGTTCACATTGATCTGCCGCCCTGCAGAAAAGAGGAATTCTATTTTGTCCTCGGGCAGGGTTTTGACCGTGAGCATACCACCACACTGGTGAAAAAATACCATCAACATGAATGGCTGAAAAGTGTTTTCACCCGTACACAGGTATTCTGGGACCGGTTGCTGGACACTGTGCAGGTGCGCACGCCGGAACCGGCAACAGATTTGCTGTTGAACCGCTGGATGCTGTACCAGGCGCTTTCCTGCCGCATCTGGGGGCGCTCCGCCCTGTACCAATCCAGCGGGGCGTTTGGTTTCAGGGATCAATTACAGGATGTGCTGGCACTTCTTCAGGTGGATCCGGCCATCACCCGCAGCCAGTTGTTGATTGCCGCGCAGCATCAATTTACCGAAGGGGATGTTCTGCACTGGTGGCATCCGCCATCAGGAAGAGGGGTGCGTACCCGTTTTTCAGATGACCTGTTGTGGCTGCCCTATGTGACTGCGCAGTATGTTGAAACCACCGGCGATTATGCGATTCTGGATGAGAAAGTCCCGTTCCGTGAGGCGCCCCCCCTTAACGAGACGGAAGACGAACATTACAGCGAATTTCCGCTGTCGAAACGGCGTTTCACGCTGTTTGAACACTGTACAAGAGCCATCGAGAGGGGCAGTACCGTTGGACCGCACGGTTTACCGTTGATGGGCACCGGTGACTGGAATGATGGTATGAACCTGGTAGGCGCCAACGGACAGGGTGAAAGCGTCTGGCTGGCGTGGTTCCTGATGGATGTGCTCAAACGCTTTCAGGCACTTTGCCGGCAGCGTGGTGAGGAGAAGCTGGCGCAGACTTATGAGATCCGCGCGGCCAATTATGCCGAGGCGGTGGAACAATCTGCCTGGGACGGCGGCTGGTATAGGCGCGCGTACTATGATGATGGCACACCGCTGGGAACGATCACCGACATCGAATGTCAGATCGACGCGATTGCGCAATCCTGGTCGGTGATCAGCGGTGCGGGCAATACGGATCACCGCCGGCAGGCCATGGATGCGGTACTCAGGCGCCTAATCCGCCCTCAGGATCGGCTGTCTTTGCTGTTCACTCCGCCGTTTGATAAAACCCAGCATGACCCGGGTTACATTAAAGGTTATTTACCGGGTATTCGTGAAAACGGCGGGCAGTACACCCATGCGGCGATCTGGACCGCCTGGGCCTTTACCGGTCTGCGAGATGGCGCGCAAGCTGGAGCGCTGTTCCGTCTGCTCAACCCGATCTTTCATACGGATACCCATGAGAAGGCTTACGAATATTTCAGGGAACCCTATGTCATCGCTGCCGATGTATACAGCCAGCCACCTTTTGTCCGGCGCGGCGGTTGGACGTGGTATACCGGATCGGCTGCCTGGATGTACCGTTTGGGAATGCAGGCCATGCTGGGACTTCACAAAACCGGTGAGACGCTGTGGTTTGATCCGGTCATTCCCCCGGAATGGGATCAATTTGAGATCACATATCGTTACGGTGAAACCAGTTATCAGATCCGGGTGGAAAATCCGCATCACCTGGCCGCCGGTGTGAAATCGGTTCACCTGGATGGAAATTTGATAGAGAACGGGCACATCCCACTCATGGATGACCGGCAGAGCCACAGTGTGGTGGTCGTAATGGGAGAGTGAGTGAGGATATCAAAAAAGCGATTAACTGATCTCCTTAATCCTGTTTCCTTTATCTATCAAGGACATGATCTAAAGCCGGTATGGCTGACTGCCTCGCGAGATATTTCCGATTTATTCTGTGATGCGGGTGATCACAACAGTCACCCTGCCGCTATCTGCTGTCATCGTGATGAAGATCTCCACCCCGTTCTTCGACCACTGCTGGAGTTGAGTTCCTTCGGCGTTCTGCTCAAGGCTCAAAGACCAACCGTTATCCGGCATGGCTTGTTTGTAGTATTCCTGAATTACACCAATATCATCGGTGGACGAAAACATGGTGACGGTGTCCATTGAAAAGAGATCGGTTGCGCCGGGGTAAAGCGGAATATCATCCGGAAGTCCGCTGGCAGATGGGTCGATGGTCGCAACCGGGGTGGGAACCCCTGAGCCGGATGGGACGGTGGTCGCGGTGGGCTGTGTGCCCTCGGACAGGATGGACATTTGCGGGGTCCTGATGAAGATATCCACCCTGATGCCGTTCGACTCGGCCTCATCCAGTACCAGATCGAGTGTTTGTTCGGCTTGAGTAAAGGTGGCCATATACGGCAGTTCAATTTCACCATCTGGCAGGGTATCGGGTGCAGCCCAACCTGTATCGGGTAGAGCGGCTGCGTAATAATCAACCACCTGGCGGGCTGTTGAGCCGGTAACAAAACTCACATTCCCCCCGGTGCGGCGGACATCCTGGGTATCGGTCGGCAGAGGCAGATCCAACGGAACCGCCTGACAGTTGGGTGGAAGTATGATCCCCGAGCCGGCTTCCGGGATCGAAAGATCATAGCTCCAGGTTTGAGTCACGGAAAGATCGTCAGTAGCTGAATTTGTAGGCGGGGTGACGACGAGTGAATATTTCACCACATAACCGTCCTGATTGGCGATCCACACATCACCTGCTACCACAGTTCCATTTTCCACCCCGTTCAGATCATCTTCTGTAAACTGGTAGTGGGTACTGTCAATCTCGTTGACGGTTTCACTTCCCAGCTTGTCAGCCTGCATCACCGGCAGTAAAAGTGATGCCGGTTCCAGCACTTCACCTTCCGCCGGAGCCTGGTCGGAACCCTGGCAGGATGGATCAGGTTGAGTCCAGCGGTAAAAGGTATGATCCAATGACAGCACCCGGCTCTGATAATCTATCAATCCTGTGCCGCTGGAGAGATTCATGAAATCGTAGTCATCTGAAGAAGTGTCACGTGATAGGAGTAAATAGGTGTGCCGCTCATAGGGTTCACCTTTCAGTGTGCCTACCATATCCTGCCGGAAGCCGGCCAGATAGGCGGGCAGTTCAGTGAGACCAACCTGCGGATCAGGCAAAATGCCTTCAACCTGCTCATTCTCATCCGTCTCCTGCTGATTGGCGATATTTCCTGCGTCGGTCTGCTGCTCGTCTGTGGGTTTCGCTTCACCGGCGGATTTTTCACCGGAGATAAACGGCAGAGAGCAAGCTGAAACAAGCAATAATATGATGATAGAGGCTAATAATCGAATTTGGACAGATTTTGAGTTCATTGTCCTGCCTCACGTTCAAGACTGATAGTGGCGTAATAGAATGAGGTACCGAATTCATTCCAGCGCTGCTGCAACTGGTCAAACTCTGGGATTTTGATGTCATAGGAACCGCTGCCTGCTGGAAAGTCCTGTACAATCCAGGGGTCACCGGTGATTTCAACCTGAAGAGTGTTTACGTATGAATCTGAATGTGTGTCACCGTCTTCAGTCGTGCAGGTGATCACATAACTGGTCGTGTAATTCAGGTTGGTTGGGGGACCCAGTTCCAATTTGACCCCGTTGTAATCATCCAGTTCAAAGGTTCTGGCATCCAAAATTCCCAACCCATGCGTGGTTTCAAGTGTGCTCAAAGAACATCTCGGGTCAAACCGAACATATGAAACATCTGAGGTGAATTTTCTTTGAAAGGCTTTGGTAACACGCGGATGGTTTGGATCACTGGGGTCCAACGCTCCTTCAGATTTGTAGGTCATGGTCAGGGTGATATCTTCGTGTGAATAAATCCCTTTGGCAAACAGTTTGTAACGATAACTGCACATCTTCACCGGAAAAGTGACCCTATTCTGGGCAGCCAGATTGGAGTCTTCATCGTAGAGGTAGATGTCGATGGTTTCGGTGCCCTCTTCTTTGGCGTTGTACATAAACATGGTCACGCCAGTGCCGGCTGCCGGGCGCTCAGAGGTGCGGTCGAAGCCGCCGAGGATGGCTGTTACGTCAATTGAGTTTGGCGCGGTCAATGACGCAAGATCATTCGATCCGACCTCGTTCCAGCGCGCGGTCAGCATATATGAATCACCCACACAGACCAGTCCGTCGAGAGCGCTGATGGATACCTGATATTTTTCAGTGGCTGCTAAAGTGGAACCGGGGGTCAGCAGAAACAGACAGAGCAGCGCCAAAATCACCATTCCGGTGAAGAACAAATGCGTGCGTGAAAAATTCTGCATATGTGTTTCCTTTCGCGTTGTGAAAGAGAAAGCCAGGTGATGGCGGGACTTAAGTGACCTGGAAACAGAATTTGCGATATGTATTTTGAATATGGTTGGATAGGATTGATTTTTGATAAACTGATCTGAAATGACGTAAAAGCCGATTCAGATGTTTCGTATATTATACAAAACATCAAAACAAAAATATATCCCCTGAGGGATCGGCGCTGTATTAAATTGACTGTTTGATCCGTGAAATCAACCCTTGTAAACCTTGATTTTGCGGAAGTTATTCTTTATAGTAATAATAGTCGTTCACCCATTCTTCACTTTTACAGCTAAATCCATGATTCACAGGGAGCGAGTCTATGAAGAAACTCATCCATTCACCCCCTCTCATACTTGGTGTATTTTGTCTGATTCTGGTTCTGGGCATCTTTGCTGCGGTAACCGAAATGCCTTCCTATATCACCAGTTCTCCGCGTACCTGCACCAACTGTCATGTGATGGATGCGGCCTACGAAAACTGGTATCACACACCCCATGAGAAAGTGACCCGGTGTGTAGACTGTCATCTGCCGCACGAGAATATTTTTTCTTATTACTATGTCAAATTTGCTTCCGGTGCCCATGACGTGCTGTACTTCAGCACCGGTCGGACGCCGGATGCCATCCGTATCCACGAGAAAACGGGTGAGATTATCCAATCCAATTGCATCCGCTGCCATGAAGAAACGGTCGCCGAAATCTCAGCACACGAGATGGATCAGGATTGCTGGTTCTGTCACCGAGATGTGGCGCACGGCGAACGGGGCATCACACTGCTGCCGGTACAGGATTCATTACTTTACAAGGTAGAAGAAGAAAGGGGAATTGAATGAAGAAAAACCTCGTCACCATCATCTTATCGGGCATCATTGTGATCATGACCGCGATCCTGGCGGGGATCCTCATCTTTCTCAAAAACCAGCCCATCCAGCAGCGCGCGACTCTTCCATTGACCGAAATTGCGCCACTTGAAGCGGATTCTGATCTGTGGGGGATAAACTTTCCGAACCAGTACGACTCGTTGAAAATGACTTCACAGAATACGGCCGATACCGAGTACGGCGGCTCTTCCGGATTTTCCTGGCTGGAACGGGATCCGCGGCAGGTGATTTTGTTTGGCGGATACGGTTTTAGTAAGGAATACAATGACGACCGCGGGCATGAATGGAGTTTGGATGATGTGAGATCCAGTAAACGGGTAAACGAAACCACACCCGGGACGTGTTACTCTTGTAAATCCTCCAACAACCCGGCCATCTGGGATGAGATCGGGGCGGTGGCGTATGGCGAAACACCTTTCGCAGAACTGGGTCAACAGATCACCGAGCCGATTGGCTGCGCCAACTGCCACGAGGCCGGCACCATGCGGCTGGTACTCACTAATCCCGCGGTGATCGCGGGTTTCGAAGCTCAGGGCATTGACTGGAACGAGTTCAGCCGACAGGAAATGCGCACTGTGGTGTGCGCCAACTGCCATGTGGAGTACTACATGGCCGGTGAGGCGAAAACGCTCACCGTTCCATGGGATAAAGGCACCTCTGTGGAACAGATCCTGGCTTATTATGAAGAGTTGGGGTTCAAGGATTGGGAATATCCTGAGGCTGGTACCCCCATGCTGAAAGCCCAGCACCCGGAATTTGAGTTCTTCACAGCGGCCAGCACCCATTATGAGGCGGGTGTATCGTGCGCCGACTGCCATATGCCCTACACACGCGACGGCTCAGCAAAGTTCTCGAACCATAACATCCACAGCCCGCTGCTGAATGCCGAGCAGGCCTGCGGTACCTGCCATACCGATGTGGAATATGTGACCGGGCGGGTGAACGAAATTCAGGATCAGGTCAGCATGACCAAACTGATCACCGAGGACGCCATCATTGACGCACTGGATGCGATTACCAGCGCCAACGCTGCTGCCGGTCATGAGGCGGCGATGTTAACGGAAGCGCAGTCGCTGCACCGTGAAGCCCAGTTCCTGTGGGATTTTGTCTCGGCTGAAAACAGCCAGGGCTTTCACAATCCTGAATACGCGCTCGCTATCCTGGCAAAGGCCAATGATCTGGCCCGCCAGGCGCAAATACTGGCTGCCCAATCAACCGGTGATCCGTCACTTCTGCAAATCGGCGTATACGACGCCGGACTGGCATCGGACTAACTGTAGTATAGAGGCCACCTGTGGTACTGACAATTCCTTCTGTAAAAACGGAAAGGCTGATTTT
>DAISXR010000019.1:17419-20335 GCA_036825755.1 Anaerolineaceae bacterium | reverse complement strand
GGGATCCCCTGATTTTTTGGTTGGCCTCCACCGAACAAGCCAGCGGAACGGCCTGATCCTGTCGGCCGTGGATGATCAGGGTTTGCTGATTGATCTCAGCCAGGCGATCCATATAACAGGTACGAATGCCGCTGCGGGTGACTTCACTCTCCTGGAATGTAATCCAGGCTCGCGCGGAGTCCGGCCGATTGGTTTCTTCAGCGGCCAGATCTACCAGGTGCTCATTGAGAGCCTGTTTGTTGTGTAAAAGAAGCTTGAGCGAGGAACGCAACAGCTTCCGGTTTCCCCGGTACATATTCCAGGTCATGCGATTGAGCCAGCGCATTTTAATCAACAGGGAACTGAGCAACTGCATGGGCGCTTTACTCTGCAGCCCGTAACTGTCGACCAGCACCAGCTTTCGGACACGAGCCGGAGAGCGTAAAACGGTCCCCAGGGCGATGGCTCCACCCATGGAAAGCCCTACCAGATCAACCTGTTCAAACTTCAGACTGTCCAGCAGCGCGGGGAAGTAATCGAGGTACCAGTCCATCGAGTACGCGGCGTCCGGTTTATCGCTCAAGCCAAACCCCGGCCAATCCGCAGCGATCACAGCCCGCTTTTCAGCCAGAACCGGAATAAGCAGTTCCCAGGACAGAACCGCCGAATCCAACCCGCCGCCGTGCAATAAGATAACCGGCGTATCTCCGCTGCCGGCGCCCAATACATGAACCCGCAACCCGTTGACTGTAAGCCATTGTTCCTGAATTGTCATACTTCTCTCCTTGTGATAGCTCATTGTACAACGATTTCATTGCGGGAAGGGGGTAAAGATAGGGTATACACTGTGATCATCAAACTGATGGATCAGAAATGATTTCTGTATTACATCACAAAAAGAAGCCGCCCGAACCTGTTCGGGCGGCTCTGCTCCGGCATGATTTCAACCGGAAATTGTTTTGGATAGGGTCAAACTGCTTTTTCTCGAGCCGGGTTTATACAATTCCCAACAGGCTCAAGATGACAAGAATGACCGCGATGACCAACAGCGTATGGATCCAGCCTCCGCTACCCGGAAAACCGGCGGAACTGCGGCCTGCCAGCAGGCCGATCAGCCATAATACGACGAGCACTACAATGATTGTCCAAATCATAACTTCCTCCTATGTTTTGTCTGGCGCCGTTTGATACGTTCGGTCGACCAGTTTGTATACCGATTACCAGATGATTTTGCTTCTCTAGAGAGGATTTCTTGGACGATCGATGTCGTCACGGTCGATGTCATCGCGGTCGATGTCATCGCGGTCGATGTCATCAAGATCTTCGTCCGGATAGACATCCTCGTCATCTCTGATATCATCATCTACAACCACGTCTTCATCGCCTGTATTGGGTATTTGTCTGCGTGTGCGAATGATTTCGTCAGTAGGGTACCTCTCATCCACCACAGTCTGTCTTGTAGAGATCGTTGTGGTCGGACGGTAAAACAGTACGTAGATGATGCGATCCAGCGCCCAGCCAATCAAAAGGTATATCGCCATGGCAATCAGAGTGGGTATTTCTACGACCATCGAGCCTGTGGACGGCGAACCGGTCAGATTGGCAAACGGGGCCAGAAAGAAATCCGTCAGGTTATACAAAAAAGAAGCAAAGGCATTGGCTTCGTTGACGCCAATCAGCCTGAAAACAAACCTTAAGGCTAATGCGGCTTCCAGAAGCCCCACGAGCAGCCAGATCAACGTGGTCAGCTTGAATGTTGCTGCTCGCCCCTCCCCATCTGGATCATGTCGTGTGGTTCTTACTTCTCTAGATTCTGTCACGGGTTCTTAGATCTACCTCTCTCTCGGCTTGCTCTCTGCTGTAACCATAGCGTTCCTGCAGAGTACCGACCAATTTGTCATAATCGCCATTGATGACATCCAGGTCATCATCGGTGAGTTTGCCCCACCAGATTTTTGCTTCACCGCGCATTTGGCGCCATTTCCCTTTGAGAATATCTTTGTTCATGATTTACTCCTGTTTATAACTGATTTGATGGATTCGACTGCTTATCGCTGTATCCATCGAACTGCTTTCGGTCTGTCCGTTGTGTCTCCACCCCTCTATGCAGATTATCTCTGCCGTTCTCTGTATCAATATTGGATCGAAGAATCCAGGCCATCATTTCATGCTGCACAATCAGCCTTACCAGTAGACTGGCCGTTCCTTCGTCTTCATAATCCTGTGCACACTTTTTTGCTGCATCTCTCAGATACCGGATGGTGGTTTCGTGATCGGCCAAAAGCCGCAAGATGTCCGGGGTAATCCCCGGTTGTTCTTCCATGGAACTGAAATCGATAAGCTCTTGAAGGCTCCCAATCGCGGTTCCTCCCAGCATTCTTGCCCGTTCCGCGAGTAAATCCGCGATATCGTTCAAATTCTGGTATTGCGACTGGTACACCTTTCTCAGTTCAATAAACCCGATCCCGCTCCCATTCCAGTGAGCATTGCGGGTTTTAACAGACAGGATCATCTCATTTGCCAGAGTACGGTTAAGGATTTCGATCACAGCATCGCGGACATCACCATCCAGACCAATGTTGGGTTGAATGGGTATCTGCAACTTAATGTTTTGTCCAGCTTTGCGGTTGTAGTCCAAGTGACCTCCTTTCGTAAGATGTTACTGTCTGTTTCCATCCTACTCCATTCGGCCTGAGGAAATCCTAGAAACAATCTGTAAAATATCTAAATTTTTCAACCGTCTGAGATGTGAGTGTGAAGTGTATAGCCCATTCCTGGGATCGTTTCCAGAAATCGGTTGTATTTACCGAGCTTTTTTCGAAGCCGACCAATATAGGTGTGTAGATAATGGTTGGCTCCGCGATATTCACCACCCCAAACTTCGGTCAGCAGTTCATCATGGGTGACCACGGCATCCAGGCGGCATGCCAGTTCAGA
>DAISXR010000019.1:0-17319 GCA_036825755.1 Anaerolineaceae bacterium | reverse complement strand
CGGTCAGCAGTTCATCATGGGTGACCACGGCATCCAGGCGGCATGCCAGTTCAGATAAAATGGCATATTCGGTTCGGGTAAGACGCAGATCCGCTTCATCCACCAGAACCCGGCGGGCATCCAGATCAATGATGAGGCCGTCCAGTTGCACCCGCCCGGTTTGTGCGGGCGAAGAAACGCCATACGAACGGCGTAAAAAGGCTCGGACGCGCGCCAGAAGTTCCTCCTGCCCAAACGGTTTTGTGACGTAGTCATCCGCACCGGCGTCCAGGGCGGCAACCTTTAGATCTTCATCTAGGCGGGCGCTCATGATAATGATAGGCACATCAGAGCGTGCCCGAATCCAACTGCAGATATCCACGCCGGAAAGCCCGGGCAGCAGCAGATCCAGCAGTACCAGATCCACAGAAACCGCCTGAAACAGTGCCATGGCCTGCCCGCTGTCGGAGGCCTCGCTGACGGTATAGCCGCGTTTGGCCAGGTTCACCCGCACCAATTTACGGATGCTCGGATCATCTTCAACCAGTAAAATATTTCCCATCAGTCATCCATCCTCTACTACGCGTCCGGTAAACCGGTAGATTCAGAAACAGGCAGGGTAAAACACACAGTGGTTCCGGGCGGGCTTTTTCGTTTGATCCAGATTCTGCCTCCATGCGCCTCCAGGAGACGTTTACAGATCGCCAGGCCCAATCCCGCGCCATTGTTGGAAGCGGATTCAACCGCCTTGCCGCGGCGGAATGCCTCGAACACCCGTTTTTGTTCGGATAAGGGAATACCCGGTCCGTGATCGGTGACATTTACCTGCACAAATTTGCCGCTCAACCGGGCCGAGACCGATATTTCGGTTTGCTGTGGGGCGTGTGTGGCAGAATTACGCACCAGATTGACCAGCACCTGGGCTACCCGGGTGGCATCCACATACACGAACGGAAGATCGTTCGAAATGTCGATTAATAGATCGTGTCTGGCGGTCAACGTTTGAAGCTGGGGCAGGGCATCGCTGATCACTTCCTGTAGGGATCTGGTATCCGGTTGGATTGGCAGCATGCCAGCTTCCAGCCTGGAAAGATCCAGTAAATGGTCGATCAATTCCTGCAGCCGATCAGATTCCCTTTGGATGGTCAGAATAAAATCGCGCTGTTCGCCGGGCTCCCATTTTACGTCCTCCGCCAGCAGGGTGGAGGTGAAACCGTAAATGGATGTGAGCGGTGTCCGCAGCTCATGTGAGATCATCGCAAGGAACTCGGTTTTGATCTCGTTGGCGCGCTCCGCCTCATGACGAGTTTCCTCCTCCGCCTCCAACAGGTGCAGGTTGTACAGGGTTATGGTGGCCTGATCCACCAATATTTTCAGATGAGACAGTTCAACATGGTGAAAATGATGCTCCTTGCCAAAGAACACCAGCAGGCAACCCAGCCAATCACCGGTTGCTGTTAAGGGAAAAATCACCAGTGTTTGCACCTGGGCTTCGGTCAGCAAATTTTTGACCGCCCGGGTAAGCCGTGGGCTGCGGGGGGTGGTGACGACCATCACGCGGGTGGGATGCATTAAATCCTGAAACCCGGGTTCATCATACAGGCTATTTTCGCCGGGCCAGGCAACCGTGTTCTGTATGGATGACCATGAAGGGGTGACTTCCCAACCGCCGGCAGGACCGGTTTTCGGGTTGTTGAAGAACAACAGATCTGCGCGCTGGGCTGAACGGAGTTCTCGTGCGGACATCAGAGTATTCAGCACTGTAACCGGTTTCCGTGCCAGGCTCATTTTATGGCTCAGATTAAATTGCTCGCGCGTGCGGTTGAGAGCCTTGCGCAGGGTCAGCTCGCCTTCCTTCTGACCGGTAATATCCTGCGCCATTGAGAAAATCAGGAAAGGCATATCCTGTTCATCACACAGGAAGAATGTCCGCGCGTCGATCCAGCGCATGGATCCATCCGGCCGCAGGATACGAAAAATCTGGTTGAATGGTTTACGGTCGCGGCGCGGTCTGGCTGCCATAACCTCAACCCGGTCCTCAGGGTGGACGCTCTCGATGAGGATTTGAGGATGGATGTATATCGCGGCTGCCGGGCGCCCCCATACGACTTCAAAAGCGGGATTCACGTACAAAATCTGGTCGGTTTGCGCATCCCGCAGCCAGAAAACCTGTTCAATCTTCTCGGCGATCTGCATCAACAGAGACGGCTTCTCAAGCAGAATACGTCCTTTCTGGGTGAGATCTTTGAAAAGATCCATTGCTTCTGAAGCGGTCAAATCCGGTGCAGTGTCGTTATCCGAACCACCCTCAAACGCATCCGGTGGGATTTGCATGACATCTTTCATATAATCATTATATTTGTTGATCGGCTGACCATCCACTGGCCCCCGTCAATGAATCCTCGAGGATTCATTGACGGGGGCCTGATCCTCTGGCCGTCAAAATTATACGGAGCTATTCGCGCTGATAAATTATTGTTTTTGTAAAGGCATCCAGTTGATGATCGCACCAGGAAACAAAAAACCGCAGAAAGTACTCTCCGCGGTTTGGATAAACCAGAAGATGATTATCTACTCCTGACCGATCTCTTTTTCCAGACCTGCCAGATCCAGCACACCGATCCACAGACGTCCGCTGGTGAGTATGCCCGCGCTCTGGTACTGGCTGATGACTCGGCTGGCAGTTTCAGGGGTGGAACCGGTCATTTCAGCGATGTCATCCCGTGAGAGCGGCACATCAATCAGCAGCATGTCTTTCTGCTGGCTTCCAAATTTTCTCGCAAGCTTCAGCAGGGTCACCGCGATGCGTTTCTCAGCGGTAAAGGCGCTGAGCTGGCTGACGCGCTGATATGCATCACCCAAACGATCTGCCATAATTTTGAGTGCCTTTAGCGCAAGGTTGGGGTGTGCCTCCAAAATTTCAGCAAAGGCGTCTGCGCGAATGCTGAGTACGCAGGTCGATGTTTGCGCAACAGCCGTATCGGAATAGGTTTCCGCACCCAGCACCGTGAGTGCGCCAAAGAACTCTCCGCAGGTCAACAGATCCAGCAACACGTCCCTTCCGCCGGTTGTGTGCTGAAGCAGTTTCACTTTTCCATCTGCCACCACAAACAACCTTTCGGCCGAATCACCGGTATGATATACCGGCTGTGAGGCTTCATAACCGGTCTCGATAAACCGGTGATTGACCGCTTCGAGATCCTGCTGTGACAGACCGGCAAAAAATGGCAGCCTGGCGAGAATTTTGAGGCGAAGATCGATTGAACAGTTATGTTCCTCGGTGGTGACGAGGTTAACGGGCGATTTTCGTCTGGAACTCACAAATTATCTCCCATGATGTATATAGCCTGAATTGATCATACTATAATATCAATCAACACTCCAACCGGTGAAACAGAAGATATGTACATCCGCAAAAAATGGCTCTCCATTCTCAATAAACTGGCCCTCGCCCTGTCCGCGATTGTGGGGCTGGCCATTCAGTTTGGCGTACTGGAAGGCAGTCTCGATCTCAGCCTGTTGAATTATTTCACCATTCTTAGCAACCTCGTATGTGTATTCACCACCGGCAGCCAGGCGGTTCTGCTGATGCGAGGGGATGATCCGGACAAAATTCCTTTATTGAGTTATACCCTGAAGGGAGTCAGCATGATGAACCTGACGGTGACCATGCTGGTCGCGCATTTTCTGCTCAAAGATACCTTTACCATGAGCGGGATTAAGAATTTTTCGGTCGACCTGCTCCACTATGTTGTCCCCATTCTCGCTCTTGTGGATTGGTTGCTTTACGACCCGAAAGGAATGATCCGCGGCACCTCTCCATTGTTGTGGGCGGTAGCTCCGTTACTGTATTTTGTCTACGCAATCATAGCCGCACAAATCGGTGACGGGATCGGTTATGGCTCAAGGTATCCCTACCCGTTTATGGATGCGGATTTATTGGGATGGGGGCAGGTATTGATCAATGTGGCCGGGCTGACGGTCGCTTTTATTGCCCTGGGATATGTCTTTTTGGGTGTGGATCGGATACTTACCCATCGCAGGATGATCCATCAGGTACAGTGAACCTCATTAAACCCCATGTGAAAGACCCTGGTGGATCTGTTGCAACCGGGTGAAAGCAGCTTGGTATCCGCTGTTCTGCGTTGACCAGTCCGTCAGCCTCTGACAGGGGAACTGACCGCATTCGGCGCAGTTCAATAGATGATTTTGACCCACACAGCAGGCCAGAATCCAACAATCGGCTGACCAGTGAACCGCTCGATCTCCGAGGCAGCCGGTGCAGTACATCTTTCGCTCGATGATTTGCGGCAGTCCTTCTTCCGGCTTAAGCCAGCCTTGGCTTTGAAACCATTCCACCACAACATTGGCTGCGCGGGCATCTGAGGGTGCCAGGCGGATCTCACACGAACCGCAATCCAATCCACAGCAGGCCAGCATCAGGTTCTCGGTCATGAGTCCTCATCTTTCGGGATATTTGACTATTGGATCAGGCGAATCTGTAAGAAGTTGGTGGTGCCGGCCTCTGAACCGGCTGTACCGGCTGTGATGACGACCAGATCCCCGGATTTTACGAAATTCCTCTCCTTTGTGATGGACAAGGCATTAGCGATCATCTCATCCGTGTTGTGGGTGCGCGGAGCCACCAGCGGCCTGACGCCCCAGTACATCCCAAGGCGGCGAACCACCAGTTCATCCGGTGAGACAGCCAGAATGGGTGCCTGTGGGCGGTACCTGGAAACAAGCCGGGCAGTGTAACCGGATGCCGTGATGGCAATGATCGCTGCCACATCCAGGTTTTCCACCGCTTCGCGGGTTGAGCTGGCTATGGCCTGGGCGATGGAATGATGGATCCCTTCGCCGGCGGGTTTGTAGGGAGGTTGTAGAGGGGTGACCTGTTTATTCTCGACTTCACAGATAATGCGGACCATGGTCTCAACCGTCTGCACGGGATAATTTCCCACCGCGGTTTCAGCCGATAACATCACGGCGTCGGTTCCGTCCAGGATGGCATTGGCCACATCGGAGGTTTCCGCGCGGGTGGGTCTGGGATTGCGCACCATCGAATCTAACATCTGGGTGGCTGTGACCACCGGGATACCGGCTTCATTGCTGTGTTTGATCAAATATTTCTGGGCCATGGGAACCTTCTCAGCCGGGATCTCGATTCCCAGATCGCCGCGTGCCACCATGATGCCGTCGGCGGAGGCGATAATCTCATCAATGTGGTCGAGCGCTGCCTGACGTTCAATTTTTGCCATGATGGGGAGTGATTTGCCGGTTTGACTGAGCATGAAACGACGCAGTTCTTCCACCTCAGCGGAGGAGTGGACAAACGAAAGGGCCACCCAATCTGCTCCCCATTCGACGGCATGCAGTACATCTTCACGGTCTTTATCGGTAATAGCCGGCAGGTGAGTGGACAGACCCGGTAAATTGATTCCCTTATGGCTCCGGATGGTTCCGCCCACCACCACACGGGTCTCTACCTCGTTGCCGTTGACCTTTTCGGTGGAGAGTTCGATGTTGCCGTCGTCAATCAGAATGCGGTCACCGGGTTTGACTAACGTGGGGAAGGTTTTTTCACCCACCGGCAAGCTGTTGGATTGGGGAGAGGTGGCTTCGTCTGTGGTGAGCATGACCCGCTCGCCGGCTTGCACGGGCACGCCCTGGTCGGGCAGCGATCCCATGCGCAGTTTTGGCCCCTGCAGATCCGCCAGGATGGTTACCGTTTTCTGTTCGGCTTTCGCAGCGGCGCGCAGCCGGTCAACGGATTGCCGGTGGGTTTCGGCATCACCATGCGAGAAATTCAAACGGGCAACATCCATTCCGGTTCGGATCAACTGTCGCATTACCTCAGGCTCACTGGTGGATGGCCCGATGGTACAAACGATTTTTGTTTTTCTTTTAAGTGGATCCATCATGCTTAATCTCTCCCCATGGTATGGTCAGGCGGATTGCTGATTGAAGTCTGCCGGTGATGGCCAGGCTTTCTGAAAGTTCTCCAGAAGCCGGTCGCAAAGGCGATTGAATTCATCATTGATTGTCTGGCGCTCAGGGTGAGCGCGATACCATTCAACGATTTCTTTGGCGCCCTGTGAGAACGGCACCAAAGCATTGAAATCGGGTACCACCTGTTTGATTTTTGAGTTATCAAAGATCACACTGTGAGCTTTATCACCCAGCAGACTGGCGCCGGCACGTGGGTTATACGCAGCAATGAGTTCCGATGGAACATGAACGATGTTCGGAGAGACGCCTGCTGCATCCGCCAGGCATTGCACAATCTGGTTCCAGGTGAGCAGTTCATCCGAGGTGATGTGATATACCTCGCCGATCGCTTTAAAATTTCCGAGCAATCCAACCAGCCCTTTAGCAAAATCAGTATGATGGGTGAGCACCCAAATGGAGGTACCATCACCATGAACGATCAGCGGTTTTCCGCGCAGTATCCGATCCAGGGCGGTGAATCCGCCTTCCAATGGTACTAACGTGTGATCATATGTATGGGACGGTCGAATAATGGTGAATGGAAAATGGTTCTGCCGATATTCTTTTATCAGAAGTTCTTCGCAGGCAATCTTATTGCGTGAATAATCCCAGTAGGGGTTGTCCAACGGGGTCGATTCACGGATGGGCAAAGCGGCAGGGGGTGTTTGATAGGCGGAGGCGGAGCTGATAAAAACAAACTGGTTTGTTATCCCACGAAAAAGGCTCAAATCTCTTTCGATGTCGGCGGGTTTGAAAGCGATCCAATCTACCACTGCATCAAAACGATGTCCGCTGATTGCCGTTTGAACAGATTGGTTATCGTGGATATCGGCATGCAGCCCATGCGCGCCTTCAGGCGTTGGACGAAAAGACTGGCCGCGGTTGAGCAAATATACATCCATCTCGCGCCGGATTGCCAAATCCGCGCAGGCCGTACTGATCACGCCGGTACCACCGATGAATAAAACCTTCATAAGCCCCCAATCCGATCACAATTATTATTCTTCCTTTAATTATAGCCAGTTCAGGCAATGGAGTGGCTGCCTTTTCACCCGACCTCAGGGATTACTCAGTCTGAAATGCGTATATGCTTGCCTTCTGGTTGACCTGACAGGTATAATTGCCCTTATCCCCATCGAAGCGTGATGAGCATGTCCCCAGTGCGATCTGCGGAAATTTTGCGTACCAGGCTTTACCGGCCACGTCCACCGGAACGGTTGGTGTTGCGTCGCCGTCTTTTCCGGCAGCTTGATGAAGGTCTGGGAGGCCGCATCACGGTAATCACAGCCCCTGCTGGATATGGCAAGACCATACTGCTGTCTTCCTGGCTGGATGAGAATCCACGCCCGGCTTGCTGGGTCTCGCTGGATGAGGGGGATGACGATCTGTTTACATTTATCGCGTATCTGATCGCGGCCGTTCAAACTGTTTTTCCGCAGGCTTGCTCCGTTTCGGCATCACTGCTGCAGGCGGTTGATCCACCCCCGATCACGGTATTGCAGGCTTATCTGGTGAATGAACTTGATGAGCTGCCGCAGAAACTGATCATCATTCTGGATGATTATCACCTTATCCGCAGCCCGGAGATCCACGACTTTTTGACTCACCTGGTGAACCACTTACCGGTTAATCTGCATCTGGTAATCAGCAGCCGTGAGACTCCGCCCCTGTCTCTTCCAGTATGGCGCAGCCGCGCTCAGTTGAACGAAATCGACGCACGGGATATGCGTTTTACCCTGGAAGAAGCCGAGCAATTTCTTAAGCAGGCACTGCGTCTGTCTTTACCGGCCGATATGCTGCAAATCATCCAGGAGAAGGCTGAAGGTTGGGTGGCAGGTCTGCAACTGACTGCATTATCTTTGCGAAGCGCCATCGATCCGGCCAGGTTTGTGGCGACCTTCCAAAAATACGGTTCAGAAACCATTCGGGAGTTCCTGCTGGATCAGGCCTTTCGGCATCAACCACCTCCCATCCAGGAGTTCCTGCTCAAAACATCCATCCTTGATCGCTTTTCAGCTTCTCTGGGCAACGCGGTGGGGCTGACCGGCGAAAATATTCGCAACACTCAGGATACGATCAATGTTCTACGGCGCACCAATCTGTTTATCGTCCCGGTGGATGATGAAGGGGAATGGTACCGGTACCATAATCTGTTTGCTGATATGCTGCGAAGGCGTCTCCATGAAGTATATGAACCAGAAGAGATTTCCAATTTGCAGCGCCGGGCAGCATTCTGGTTTGAGAATAATGAGCTAATCGATGACGCGGTTCGGCACGCCCTTGCTTCAGGAGATACTCTCCTTGCAGCGGAAATCGTTGAGAAACACAGTATCAAGGCGTTGAACCTCGAAAAAAATGCGATGATAGACCGCTGGCTTATGGCTCTGCCGGCGAACCTGGTGGAGACTCGACCGCGGTTGATGATAATGAGGGTTTGGATCGAGAGCTACCGCGAGCACGGGTTGTCGAAAGGGAACACAGCGTATATGACCCGGATCGAGCATTTGCTGGAGAACCATTCAAATGAGCTTGAACCGGATATCCGCACCTTGCTGGATGGGTATGTTTCTGCGTTACGGCCGCATTACCTGATCAACATTGGCAGCTTTGAATTGGGTGTGAAACTGAGCGAACACGCGCTGGCTATCCTACCTCCGCAGCATCATTACGTACGCGGAAGGGCGTTGATGGGCTGGGCGCTCTGCATGCAGGCATCCGGCTGGGGGGACGAGGCGATTCGTCATTTGATCCGGGAAAGAGATACACAGTCAGAAGTGAATTCTTATTCACTGGTGGTGTACCAGGCGCTGGCGTGCTTGTATGCGATGAGCGGCAGGCTGGATGAACTGGAGCAGGCGGCCACATGCCTGTACGGAAAGGCAAACACACACGGGTATCAGATTTTGACCGGCTGGGCGTATTATCTGCTGGGGCTGGCTGCGTATATCGGGAATGATATGCAAAAAGCCTGTCAGTATTTTCAGCAGGCCGTTAACATGCGCTATCTGATCAGTAAAACGATTGTGCGGGAAGCGTATGTGGGTCTTTGTCTTGCGCAGCAGGCTGCAGGCAATATTACCGCTGTTGAGACCAACCTGAACCAGTTGGATGATCTGGAAGGATTTGAGATTAACGAGTATCAGCGTTCGCTCAGGGCACGCCTGGCGATGAATGGTTGTCATTTGCAGCAAGCGCAGAGCTGGCAATTGAAGGATCCCTTTACACTGCCTGCCTGTCTGTTCGCCTGGCTGGAACTGCCGCACTTCACCCAGGCTCGCCTGTGGGTCAAGGATGGACGGCCGGAAGAATTAGTTAACGCGGTTGATCTACTGGGTGATCTGATCCCCCTGGCCGAAAAAATGGGCAGCATCTGGCGAATGATCGAAGGGAAGGTCTGGCTGGCGTGCGCCTTATACAGGCAGATGAAACAGCAGCAAGCCTGCCAGGTGATGGATGAAGCTGTGCGTTTGGCCATGCCGCGAAGCTTTTACAGGCTGTTCATCGAGGCTGGTCCGCTGGCTGCCGAGATCCTTAATCGGCTGGAGTGCCGGAACACAGCCTTTGTGAAACAGATTCTGGCGGATCTTCAATCAGATCGAACGATACAAGTTGAGCACCCCCTGTTGACCAACCGTGAACTGGAAGTGCTGCGGCTACTGAACCAGCATCTGAGCGAGCGGGAAATTGCAGGCTGTCTCTCCGTCAGCCTGGATACGGTCAAGAAACACTGTTATCACATTTACAACAAGCTGGGGGTCAACAACCGCCGAGAGGCGCTCGCGGCAGCCAGACAAAATGGCCTGATCCTGTCATAAATTCCACTTTTTATTCCACTTTTTGGGTAACGTAACCGGAATAGATATGGTTATTCTGGTAATGGGCTTCAACCATTGAATGGTTGATCCCACAGTCCCCATTTCCCCCATTTTCGTATCCATTTATTCTGAAAGGAGATCTTCCGATGGATAAAAGCAAGCTCCATGTAGGGCAATTGCTCTTGTTGGTGGTTCCTGCAGCATTTTTGGAACTGTTAAACCAGATCTACAATCTGTATGTACCGATCTTTATTCAGGCAGGCAGCGCTGAGTTCTCCGCTGGTGGAACCCTCACACTGGGTTTTGGTTTTGGCGCTCTGGTGGTGGGCGTCTGGATGATCGCCGACAACCTGTGGGGATTTGGCGTGCAGACCTTCGTGGGCGCGTGGAGCGACCGGACGAAGAGCAAACGCGGACGGCGCATCCCATTTGTAATTGGAACCCTGCCGTTCATTGTTGTGGGTTATTTCCTGATCCCTTATATTCCCACCCTGATTCCCCCGGCCTCAAGCGGGCAACCTTCCAAGCTGATTGCGTTCATCGCATTCTTCACCCTGGCCTGCATCATCTACTATGTTGGTTACACACCGGTTCGTCTGATCTTCCAGGCCATGCGACAGGAAGCTGTTTCAACGAAAAACCGGGTGAAGGTTGAATCTTGGTATAACTTCATCCTCAATGTAATGACCATTGTTGCCTACACCGCCGGTGCCGCACTTTATCGCATGTACGGCCCGCTGCTGTTCTGGATAATTCTGGCCTGTTACATTGTGGCGACTGTCATCCTCATTGCCAAATACAAAGAATCCAGTGAATTGTCACAGGCTGCGGATGAGCAGGAAAAGAGTAACCTCAAACAGATGAAGGCGATCTTCACCAATGCGACCCAATCTGAGAAGCGAAATCTGATCTGGTTCCTGATTTCAGTGCTGTTCTTTACCATTTCCGCCAGCGCCTACACCAACTTTGCCTCATCATGGACGGTGAATATGCTTGGGGTGGATGAGTCGAAGTCATCGGTCGCGCTGTCGTTGATCACCATTGCCACAACCATTGCGGTTCTGCCGGCCGGTTACATCGCTGCCGGTAAGTTTGGCCGCCGCAACATGTATATTGTTGGTCTAGCGGTGATGATTATCGCGGGTCTCGTGCTGGGATTCGCCCCTCAAATGTATATGCTGGGCTTTATCCTGCTGGGCGTGGGCGCTGGAATTGGTTTCCCTGCGCAGCTTCCGCTGGCAACCGAAGTCGCTCCTCAAAGTGGAAAGATGGGAACCGTCATCAGCGTTTACAACCTGGCTTATCTGACCGGGTTCATTTCCGGGTCCTTTCTGGCCGGATGGATAATCCAGATCACTTCTTATGGCAGCCTCTTCTTTGCCACCACAACCGGCCTGGTACTTTCATTGATCTTCTTCCTGTTTGTTAAGTTGCCTAAAAAAGATATGGCAAATGTACCCCAACCGAAACTGGCAGAAACCGGCGAATAGAGAAACGGATTTGTGATGGTTGATTTATTGATCCGAAATGGCAAGGTCATAGACGGCAGCGGTTCACCGGCTGTCATGAAGGACATTGTGCTGGAAGGCGACCGGATTGTGGACATGGGTTGTTTTCCGGATATTGCTGCCGAACGGGTCATTGATGCCACGGGTCTGGTGGTCTGCCCGGGTTTCATCGACATGCATTCGCATGTCGATGCGACCCATACTTTTCTCCCGGATTCGGAAGGGTATGCCGCCCAGGGGATTACCACGGTGGTCACCGGTAACTGCGGGATTTCGGTGGCACCTTCCAGCAATGCATCGATGGAGCAGACCATTGCGGTGATGGGCGAGGCAGCAAACCTGATCCCTGCTGAAGCCGGCAAAACCTTTGGCGGATATCTCGATTTTATTACCGCTCAGGGCATTTCATTGAATGTGTTTCCTCTGGTCGGGCAGGGAGCGATCCGCGCCGCCGTGATGGGTATGGCAGGTGGAGCCCCAACCGAAGACCAGATGGAGAAGATGCAGGAACTGGTGATCCGCTGCATGGAAGAGGGCGCGGGCGGTATCTCCACCGGTTTGATCTACCCGCCGGGTTCTTATACCTCCACCGAGGAACTGGTTGAGGTGACGCGTCCGGTTGGTAAAAGAGGCGGTTTCTATTTCTCGCATGTGCGCGGTGAGGGTGATACGCTGCTGGAGGCCATTCAGGAGGAAATCACCATTGGCCGTAAAACCGGTGCAGCCATACAGCACAGCCACTATAAAGCCATGCAGCCCCAGAACTGGGACAAGGCAAGCCGGGGCCTGGAGATGATCGATGAGGCCTGCGCCGAAGGCCTGGATATGACCGCGGACATGTACCCTTATACCGCTGGTTCTACAGGCCTGGTGTACTTACTTCCGCCATGGGCAACAGAAGGCGGGATGGGGCAGATCGCAAAACGATTAACAGATCCTGCCATACGAGAGCGCATGAAGCGCGACATGAGCGAAGGCACCGTGTACCGAGCCGATGATTGGAGCCAGGTAATTATCCCCTCATCAGCCAATCCGGCCCATATTGGCAGGTCGGTCAGCGAAATGGCAGAGGAAGCCGGCAAGTCACCTTTTGATTGGGTATTCGATGCCCTGCTCGAGACCGGCGGCAATATCGGCACCATCATGCATTCGATGTCAGAGGATAATGTTCAGCTTGAAATGCGCCATCCCAAAATGATGTTTGGTACGGATGGTTTCGGGTTACCTCTTGATGGACCGTTGGCGGTAGGTGCGCCGCATCCTCGCAATTTTGGTACCTTCCCACGCATCCTTGGCAAGTATGTGCGTGAGGACCGGGTGATATCGCTGGAAGAAGCCATCTGGAAAGCGTGCGGATTTCCGGCTCAGAAACTCCGTCTGCAAGAACGCGGACTGCTCTGCAAGGGGTACAAAGCCGATCTGGTATTGTTCAATCCTGAGACGATTGTGGACAAAGCGACTTTTCTGAAACCGTTCCAGCGATCGCTTGGTATCGAAAATGTGATTGTCAATGGAAAGCTGGTGATGGATCACGGCGTTCACACGCAAGCCCGTCCCGGTGTGGTGCTCACCCGCCAGTAGGAACAGAAACTTACTATTTGACAAACCCTCTCTGAAGACCCCTGGAGAGGGTTTGTTCATTGCCTGGGAAAGTTTGTAATCAAATAGGTAACAGGTTGAAATCTGATGGCTGATATGCGACAATTAATTATCGAACAAATCATTTTCAGGGAGGAATGGCATGAAAATCAGTGCAAGAAATGTCCTTAAAGGAACGGTCAAACAGATTGTAGATGGGGCAGTAAATTCTGAGGTGGTGATCGAAACGGCTCATGGCGATACAATCGTATCTGTGATTACGAAAGATTCAGTGAAATCCCTGGGATTGGAAGTGGGGAAAGATGTCTATGCAGTCATTAAAGCCTCCAACGTGATGGTTGCGATTGACTAATTTGGGGGTGTCTCATTTGAACCACGGAATTGGTGAAAACCTGCTGATCTGGTATTATCAGAAATTGCGCATAGCTATGAAAATTGTAATAGATCGTGTAGAAAAGATAATTCTATTTCTGCTCGCCAGACAGGTATCCAAAAAAGAAAACCAGCCGTAAAAGACGGCTGGTTTTTTGCTGCAGCGATGATTTCCTAGCGAAACCAGATCTGGGTGCAAAACAGGATGAACAGCACCCAGGTCAATGAAAACACCAGTACCACCACCAGTCCTGCCAATGCGGCAGACCAGGTGTATCTTCGGGCCTCAGAGCGGGTCATCGTATCACCCTGCGGGATAATGATCTGTTGATGACCGGCGGGTCTTTCCTTACGGACGCGGCGGTCATGCCACTTCATGCCCTCCACATCCATGTTACAGATGACTCTGCCATCATCGTCATCATATTTTTTGGGTTCACGTGCCATAACAACCCTCCTGCATTAATTATAAAGGTGGCAGACCACTTTGTGCCCGGGTTCCATTTCTGTCACTTTGGGTACTACGCGGCTGCAAATATCCATGCGTTCACGGCAGCGCGTGTGGAACTTGCACCCTGATGGGGGATTGGCGGGCGATGGGATGCTGCCTTCCAGAATGATCCGGTTCATCTTCGCATCCGGGTCGGGCACCGGTGCGGCGCTGAGCAGCGCTTTGGTGTAAGGGTGCAGCGGGTTTTTGAAGATGGAGGTTTTATTTCCATGTTCCACCAGATCACCCAGGTACATGACACCAACCGTGTCAGAAATATGCTCGACCACCGACAGATCATGCGAAATGAAGAGATAGGTGAGTTGAAATTTGTCCTGTAAATCTTTCAGCAGATTAATGATCTGAGCCTGGATGGATACATCCAGTGCAGATACCGGCTCGTCACAGACCACAAAAGATGGATTCAACGCCAGCGCCCTGGCGATGCAGATACGCTGCCGCTGACCGCCTGAAAATTCATGCGGATAACGATCCTTGTGATAGGTCTGCAAGCCGCAGGATTTCATAATGCTGTCGAGATAGTCATCGTACTGGGCTTTGGGAACGATGTTATGTTCCTTCACCGCCTCACCGATGATTTCGCTAACCGGAAGGCGGGGCGACAGGCTTGAGAATGGATCCTGGAAGATGATCTGCATCTGCGGACGGATTTTGCGTAATTGTTCCCGGTTCAGCGCGTAGATATCCTGTCCGTTGAAGATCACATCACCGCTGGTTTTTTGGTTTAGGCGAAGGATGGTCTTCCCGACAGTTGTCTTTCCGCAACCGGATTCACCCACCAGCCCCATGGTTTTGCCACGCGGGATGCTGAAGCTGATCCCATCCACGGCTTTAATATGACCAACCACACGCTGCATCAAACCTGCTTTGATGGGGAAATACTGCTTAAGGTTTCGCACTTCAAGCATGTTGGGTTGGATGGTATTTGCAACTTGCTTGTTTTCTGACATTTTATTCCACTCCCGCCTGGGTGTCGGTGTAATGGTAGCAGGTTACCATGTGGGTTTTTGACACATAGACTTCCCGCGGATATTCACCATTACAGACATCCATGCGCCTTTCGCACCGGTCTTTGAAAAAACAATAATTGGGCATGTTGATGGGGTTCGGTACGCTGCCCGGAATACTGTACAGCCGGTCGACCGGTCGATTAATCACCGGCTTGGAGGCCATCAAACCCACTGTGTATGGATGCAGGGGGTTATGGAATACTTCGGAGGCAGTCCCTTTTTCCACAATCCGGCCGGCGTACATGACCACTACGTAATCGGCCATTTCCGCGATCACACCCAGGTCGTGGGTAATCAACATAATGCTGGAATTGATTTTATCTTTCAGACTGCGCAGCAGATCGAGGATCTGTGCCTGGATGGTCACATCCAGGGCGGTGGTGGGTTCATCGGCGATGATCAGAATGGGGTTGCACGCCAGCGCCATGGCAATCATGATCCGCTGCCGCATTCCGCCTGAAAGCTCATGCGGATACATCTTGTACACGCCGGTATTGTTGGCGATGCCCACCATATCGATCATCTTCAACGATACTGCTTTCACCTGTTCATCGGTCATGCCGGGGTTGTGGAGCTTCACCACCTCATCAATCTGGTCCCCGGCCCGAAAGACCGGGTTGAGACTGGTCATCGGCTCCTGGAAAATCATCGAGATGGCGCTGCCGCGAATGGTTTCCATCACCTGGGTGGGGGTCTTGGTGATATCGTATACCTTGTTACCCGTGTTGAGACGGATGGAGCCTTCCACAATCTGGCCTTGCGGACGCTGTAATAGCTGCATCAGTGAAAGCGATGTGACCGATTTTCCGCAGCCTGATTCGCCTACCACACCCACCGTTTTTCCTTCCGGGATCTCGAATGTAACCCCATCCACGGCTTTCACAGTGCCGATGTCGGTAAAGAAATGGGTATGCAGATTGTCAAACTCGACCACATTTCTGGGGTCTTTCATCTTCGTCAGGTATTCATTCTCAGAAACGTTTTTGCGGTTGCGCTGACGTTCAAATTCATTCGTGATCCGGCGGTTTTCACGTGTGATCCTCGCCAGCTCACGGGCAGATAAATGGGTTGTATCTTTCGATTTCGATTTTGTTTTCAACCAGTTTTTCATGGACTTCTTTTCTTTTTCCATCCTGATCACCTATCTTTGCGTCTTCGGATCATACGCATCACGCAGCCCGTCGCCGACGAAGTTGAAACCCAGCACAGTCAGCAAAATCATCAACCCTGCCGGTATCCACATGAACCAGTAATTGGTCATGACAAACGCATCGGATGCCACGTTGATGATACTGCCCCAGGAAGCCAGCGGATATTTGATACCCAAACCCAGAAAACCGAGTGTGGCTTCAGTGATAATGATCCCGCCCAGACCGGCGGTGGCGTATACAATGAGCAGCGGCATGACATTGGGGATGAGGTGCTTAATGATACGTCGGCTGGTGCGAATACCGGTAGCCTCTGTGGCTACCATGAAATCCAGCTCGCGCAGCGAAAGGATTTGTCCGCGAATGATGCGGGCAATACCGGTCCATCCCAGCACACCCAGAATGGCCATCAACAGGAAGATACGAGCCATGGGCTCCACTTCAAGGGCATCCATGACCGAGCCAAAGATCAAAACGATGGGATAGAATGGGATACTGTTGAACAGATCGACAAAACGCATCAGGGCTGTATCTACAGCACCGCCGAAATAGCCGGAAATTCCACCGACCAGGATACCCAGAATTACCTCCAAAAAAATGACGACAAAACCCACCAGCAGGGAGACACGTCCGCCGTACATAAGGCGGGTCATCATATCCATACCGTTATTATCGAGTCCAAGCGGATGGTCTGCTGAGGGGGCTTCATAAGTACGGATCAGCTCCGTGGAGGTTTCGCGCTTTACATTAAATGTGTTGTTGACGCGAACAATGGTGTACTCGACTTCATTCCCATCTGTATCGGTATACGAAAAATCATTCAGGCGTTCGTTGATCGCTGAACGAACCGCCGCTTTGAAACCAACCGAGAGGAACAGCGACTGGTCCAACGGATTGACGATAATATTGGATATTTCAGCAAATTCACCACCCGCGGTGTCCAGGATGGTGATCAGACCTTCATCATACCGGATGGTATATGTTTGATCACCAACCGTAAAGACTTCCTGTTTCTGGGTAATGGCTCGGCTGCTGGCGAGTTTGAAATCGTATGACGCGACGGTTGAGGCATTGACCTGATCATAGGCATCATACACATTGAGCAGTGCGAGTGATACGTCGTGTTCTGTGGAGATCAGCGATGCTTTTTTGTTCTTTGTGATGCGGTATGTAATCCCATCAAAGGAAAACGCATTCAATCCACCATCAATGGCTGATTCATAGGCCGCAACAAGCCCATCAGAAATGGCCGCATCGTTTACCGGGTGAACTTTGCCAAGAAGAACTTCTGCAACCGGCTGCAGCCGGAGGATGCGGTACACATTTTCACCTTCATTCACAAAATAGTACGTCGAATCTCCGCTGGTGAAGGTTTCCTGACTCTTT
>DAISXR010000018.1:6459-48291 GCA_036825755.1 Anaerolineaceae bacterium | reverse complement strand
ATGGGATGACCAAGCTGATATTTGATGACAAAACTCAACGGCTGCTTGGCGTGGGCATTGTGGGCAGAGGTGCTGAAGATCTGATTGCAGAAGGAACGTTGGCCATCGAAATGGGGGCCGTGGCACAGGATCTGGCTCTTACCATCCACCCACATCCAACATTGTCGGAAACCATTAATGAGGCGGCAGAGGTGTTCCTGGGGGTTCCCATCCATATTATGCCGTCCAGGAAGAAATAACGTGTATGTACGACAAATTCAGCACCGTGTACGATAAATTCGTCAACTGGCAGAACCGCCTGGCATACGAGATGCCGTTCATCGAAGACCAACTTGAAACGCTGGGGAAGCCAAAGGATCAGATCCATGTCCTTGACGCTGCCTGCGGCACGGGGATGCACGTGATCGAGCTTTCACAGCGCGGATATCACGCCTCCGGATCCGACCTGAGCGTGCCAATGATCCTCAAAGCGATCGAAAACGCGGTTTCGTTTGATGTACGGGCTGAGTTTAAGGCCGCCGGATTTGGTGATCTCTATCGCGCGTTTTTCAATGGAAAAAGCCGGCCATCTTTCGATGCGCTTCTGGTGTTGGGGAATTCCATCCCGCACATTTTGGACCGCCCGGCTCTGGATACGGCTCTGAAAGATATGCACGCCTGTATCGCGCCGGGAGGGTTTTTGTTGCTGCAAAATCGCAACTTTGATATGGTGGTGCAACAGCATGACCGCTGGATGGAACCGCAATCACAGCGCGGGCGGGATGGTGAATGGATTTTCCTGCGCTTTTATGATTATTTACCGGATGGAAAGATCCGTTTCAACATCCTCACCCTTCATCGGGCAGAGCTATCGGAATGGAGCCAGGAAGTGGAGAGCACAGAGTTGTACCCCTGGCCCTCTGATGAACTGAGCGACGCGCTGGAGAAAGCCGGGTTTACCAAAGTTACCTGTTACGGGAACATGGAAGGCCATGATTACACCAGCCTCACCAGTGGTAATCTGGTGATCCGTGCGGACGCATAAACCAATCTAAAAAGCAAACCGCCCGTTTGACATGCAGTCCGGTATAGGCTGAGTCAAACGGGCGGCGTTTAATTTTCAATGCATGTGAACCGCCGATTGGAGCTTCTCCGCCAGGTCCAGCACCCGCATGGCTCTCAGGGTGACCCATTTGTTCGGCTGCCCTTTGCTCCCATAGTTCCCCCACGTTTTCCCGGTGTAATCGTATTCCATCTTCCAGCAGCCGCTCTCATCCTGTTTTGAGCGGATCAAATCAAGCAACGGGTCCAGCCGGGGTTCATACCCGGGCAGGCAGGCCAGTATCGACTCGGCTAACTGCAATACATCGGTGATGTAAAAGACCGGAAAGCCGAACTTCCACCAGCTCTGGTTGGGCTTTTGATCCGCCGGTGTGGGATAAGCCGCCGTCGCGGGATCCACCGAAAGCAGGAAATCCAATCCCTGCCGGATCGCGCTGTTGACAGCCTCCGTCCGGCCGGCTGCCGGCAGATTTCCAAAAGCCAGCATTATTTTGACAGCCCCCCAGGCGCACGCCTGTTTGTAATTGGCGCCGCACAAAAAGCCCGGTCCGCACAGATAGGCATTGTAGCGCTGAGGTTCCTTCTTCTCAGTGAGCGGCGCGATTCCCTCCCCCGTCACGCTGCGTGCCATCCAGTCAAAAGCCCGTTCCAGTCGTTCATCCTGTACACCCATTTTGAGCAGTGCATTGCACAAATTGCCCTGCAAACAGCCAAATGTACCACCAGGCGCACCTGAATATGTGAACTGTCCATATTGGGTGAGGGCATGCTCCAGCATGTAAGTGGCGGCAGTTTGAACACGCGTGTCTTCATGGACTGAGGCGCCCAGTTGCGAAAGCAAAATGACTGCCCATACGGTGGATCGGTATTTGGGTCCATACCCGGGGCCGGGTTTTTCCCACCAACCTTCCGGGTTCATATTCTGCAGAACTCGCGCAATTGGCCCTTCCCGGTGCGCAATCTGGCGGGCTTTAGCCAGATCGGCATCATTGGCAGGTAAACCGATCACATCTCGCAGAGCCAGGTAGCGAGCACCGGGATCCGACGGCTCAAGCAGCCAATCGATCGTCTGGTTGCTTATTCCCATAACGTTCATGGATTTACTCCTGTTGAAGATTCAACTGACGATTGTCAGATTTTTTCGACTGGATGACGCAGGATAGTCTTTAATTTCTCGGGGTCCGTTTTGTTGGGATCACCGATGTAGATTTCGTGATGCTTCCCGCGGTATTGAAAGCCATTTTGCAGCATAAATGCTTCCATCACAGCCAGAGTATCCAGTTCCTGGCTGTATGGGCCAATGTGCATGATTTGAATACACTGTCCTTCTGTAAATCTCTTCAGCCTGAGCTTATCCAGAGCGGGATTGGGTTTCTTTTTCTTCAGGGCATTAACGGTCTCCTGAAAGAGGATATCATCCACCAGATCAGGCTGCATGATCATGGCCGTCCAATGCCAGTTGGTAGGCGTGCGGATATCAAACTCACCGGTTTCCACCCACCACAGGGCTTCCAGTGCCATAACCGGATAATCAATCGGGTTCACCGCCCGTTTTTTGAAGGCAAATTTGAGGGTATAAGAGATGCTGTAAAGCACCTGAACAGCATCTTTGAAGGTTTGCGAGGTGGATGGGCCACATCCGGGTTCAATCACGCCGTCTACCATTGCAAAGGTCAATTCCGGTATGCTGACCAGTTCAACCATTTTCGACGGCGGCTTGTACAGCCATGAATACTCTTTCCTCAGATCCAAAACCTTCATTTACCCTCCTTAACTGCAACCAACGATCGGTTATTCAGCGTGTCATTCAGACGGCTTTGTTATCCAGTAAAAGAATAGAGAGGATCAGCAGTTGGCCTTGTTGGTGTTGATGATATCCTCTCGCATGGGTTGATCGCCGGCAGCTACAAAACACAGACCCACCAATCCGGCTCCCGTGTGAACGGAAAGCCCCGGAGTGAGCTCGGTGAACATGAATTTTTCCGGTACATCCAGGTTCTGGCGCAGCATGACTTCAAACTCACGGGCAACTTCTTCAACACCCACATGCAAAAGCGCCATCGCACCAATGGGGCGACCGCCTAGTTGTTCGCGGGTCATTTCGATCATGCGCATCCAGGATTTCTTCTGCGTGCGAACCTTCTCCATGATGGAAAGCTTTCCATCACGGATGCTGAGAATGGGTTTGACATCCAGAAGATTGGCAATCCCCGCAGCCAGGTACCCCACCCTGCCGCTCATGGCCACATATCGCAGGGTGGACAGGGCGCCATACAGCATGGTACGTTTTTGAATTTCAAATGCGCTGCGGATCACCTCATCAGTGGATGCTCCATTTTCGGCGGTCATAGCCGCCTGAAGCACCATAAATCCCTGTTCGATGGCAAGGCTCTGGGTATCTACCACCGTGATCTTGCGGTCGGGTACCAGCTCAGCCCCGGCCAACGCCGAATTATAGGTACTGCTCACCGCCCCGCTCACACAAAAGCAAATCACCTCATCAGCGCCTGCATTGAATGCATCGGTGTAGGCCAGCGCCCACTTCCCGGCTGACGGCGCCGAGGTGGTGGGCAGCTTTTTTTCCTGATCAATCCGGTCAAACAACTGGCGATCATTGATCTCAAAAACAGCGTCGTAGACATCATCCTGAAAATGAATCCCGATCGGTACCTGACGGATATCCAATTTTTTTGCCACTTCCAGTGGCAGGCTGCTGTCGGTATCCGTGATGATGGCAATTTTTGTCATAGATTTCCTTACTTTCACCAGGCGCACGCATGTGAATCGGGGTGATTAAATACAAACACTCAGGTGAAATATAGAATTTGGATTCTTCTTGATTATCCCACAATAATGAAATTTGGTACGGACTCCGCCAAAATCCGCAGGGTCAGGTACCTTGCCGAACCTGTCCACCGGTCTACTCAGATTCCCTTTAGCTTGCTGCTGTACCATGTCAACACGGAGGTAAAGCATGCAGGAATATTCTTATCGAGGACGCTTTTTTTCATTGTTTATGTTGATCTGGCTGGCGGCTTTTGGCTGTATTCGCTTTCCGCCTCCCGCCCGGGATGCCGAGTATTCTATTAAGTTGGAAGAGGCATCCTCCGAAACTTTTACCCTGCCGGTTGGGGTTGAGAATGCCGGCGACGGTAGCGGCAGATTGTTTGTCCTGGAAAAGGGCGGTTTAATCCGCATCATCGACAACGGGCAGGTGCTTGCTGAACCGTTTCTGGATATCAGCGACCTGGTGTCAGGAGAAAACGAACAGGGCCTGTTGGGGTTGGCATTTCATCCGGAATATGCTGACAACGGATTCTTCTATATTGATTACACCGATTTGCAGGGAAAAACCAATATCGTCCGCTTCAACGTCTCGGACAACCCCAACCTGGCCGATCCCGCTTCAGCGATAACGCTGTTCACCGTGGATCAGCCGTATGCCAATCACAACGGCGGGCAGATCGCTTTCGGGCCGGATGGATATCTCTACATCAGTCTGGGTGACGGCGGCAGCGCCAATGACCCCAATGGCAACGCCCAGAACACCACTGAGCCGTTAGGATCCATCCTGCGGATTGAGGTTCCGGGTGGCGGCGCCGGTGGTGTCGCCAATGGGAGCGCCACTGGCGACACCTACACCATCCCCACTGATAACCCGCTGGTGGATGACCCAAACGCAGATGCGCGGATCTGGGCGTATGGGCTGCGAAATCCGTGGCGATTTTCCTTTGACCGGGAAACCGGTGATCTGTATATCGGCGATGTGGGGCAGAACCATCTGGAAGAAGTCGATTTTCAACCGGCCGGTTCAACCGGCGGCATGAATTACGGCTGGCGCTGTATGGAGGGCACTCGAGTGAATTTTGAAGAACCACCCTGTACCACCAAACCGGATGAATTGATCGCGCCTATCGCGGAATACGGCCGGGACGAAGGCATTTCGATCACCGGTGGTTATGTATACCGTGGCTCTTTGTATCCACAAATCCAGGGGCTGTACTTTTACGCCGATTTTGGGTCGGGGACTTTGTGGAGCATCCGCATGGTCGATACCGAGAGGCGAACCTGGTCGGAGCCCATCGCAGAACTGGATACCGGTCTATCGGTCAGCTCATTTGGGCAGGGTGAAGATGGCGAACTGTACCTGGTTGACTATGCCGGCGGAAAGATCTGGCATCTCACCGCCGACCCCGTCAGCCAATGACCGTCTACCCTGCTATTTAATCGATAAGATGACGATACCACCTACCGTCAACGCCATGCCGGCCACGGTTTTCAGGCTGAGCGGTTCGCCAGAAAACAGAATGCCCATCAGAGCCCCAAAAAGCGGGGAGGTAAAGGCAATCGGCATCACCTGTGTAAGTGGCGCACCCTTAATGGCCGTGTAATAGCATAACATACCCAGAGCTCCGGCCACCACTCCCCCACCAATAATCATATAAAGGAGGGCCTTGCTGCCCGCTTGGGGGACGGTTTTCCACTGCGGATAACTGGCAATGCCCAGCACGATCAAAGCGGTTACCGTACGCAGGGTGATTCCCATGGTAGGCGATAGATTCCCCAGGTGAAGGCCCTTCTTTTCGAAATACCCACCTACACCCCAGGCGATGGCAGTCAGTAACGCGAACAGTTGTGGTTTCATCTCGCTTCTCCGGATCAGGTTCAAATTTTTTTACAGGATGGGACCCATTTTACATCGTTCCGGGACATAATAAAATATTATTTCGGTATCACCCGGTTAAAATGATCCACCACCTCCTTTGAGCAAGCAGAACCCTCTTCAGGGATAAATCGATCCAAAGATGACATATTCATCCCACCTATAAGAAGAATATGGTCGATTTTCTGCGTATATCTACCACTTATGATAAATCCGAACCGATGAATCATACAGAGTTTTTATTAACATTCAAAAAATGTCGTAAAGAAAACTTTAAGATAAAAAATCAGTAAATCCTGTGAGTTTGGCTTGCATTTTGCCTTCCGTTGACATATACTGTGTTAAAAAAGTGGTAAATAGTGGTAAATAGTGGTGCCAGGCTTCCGGCATCTTGGTTTAAAAATCAAGGATAGAACACATGTTCATGGGACAGTACGAACACAGCATCGATCCGAAGGGACGCCTCATGATTCCGGTGAAATACCGGGATTTTCTGAGCGAAGGTGCTGTTGTAACCAAGGGGTTTGATCAAAACCTGATGGTTCTATCCAAAACTTCCTTTGAGGAAGCGACTCAGCGGATCACGGAATTCAGCATTACCCAGAACGCTGCGCGGCAGTTGCAAAGGCAAATGTTCAGTTTTGCCGTGGATGTGACGCTGGATAAACTTGGGAGAATCCTGATTCCATCGTTTCTGCGTGAGAATGCAGATCTGAAGGAATCAGTCATTGTAGCGGGAATGAGCAGCTACTTCGAAGTTTGGTCGCCTGAACGCTGGCAACAGCAGTTGATCAGTCTCGACAATCAGGTGGCTGACGAACAAAGATACGCTGCGTTCAATCTTCCGATCCGGTGAGGTGGTCCATGCCAAACTCTGGCAGCGGTTCCCCCCACCAGCCAGTACTTTACCAGGAAGTCTTAAGGGCGATCAAGCCGTACAGCCCTGGACGATATATTGATGCTACCGTAGGTGCAGGCGGTCATTCGTGGGGAATACTGAATGCCAGCGCACCGGAAGGAACCGTATTGGGTTTTGATCTTGATCCCGTGGCGTTGGGATTGGCCAAAGAAAAGTTGGCCGATTTCGGCAGCCGCATCATTTTGAGACAGTCCTCATATATTCATTTACTGGATCAGATGCAAAGCCTGGGTTGGGAAAGCGTTCAGGGTGTTCTGCTGGATCTGGGGGTATCCTCCATGCAGCTCGACCGCCCGGAAAAAGGCTTCTCGTTTCGAGAAGAAGGCCCCCTGGACATGCGATTTGACCCCAACCAGCCGGTTACCGCTGCCGATCTTGTGAACGAGCTCTCCCCTGTGGCTCTGGCCAGCCTCATCTGGCAATATGGCGAAGAAAGGCAGTCACGCAAAATCGCCAATGCCATTGTGGCGAACCGCCCCATTCACACCACCAGGCAGCTCGCAGAGGTGATCAGCAAGGCGGTGAGAAGTAAGGAGCGCTCGATGCACCCGGCCACCCTCACCTTTCAGGCATTGCGGATCGCTGTGAACCACGAGCTGGAGGCAGTTGAAAAGGTTCTTCCGGATGCCGTTCAGGCGCTGGCTCCGGGAGGCAGGCTGGTGGTGATCTCCTTCCACTCTTTGGAAGACCGTCTGGTCAAGCAGTTTTTCCAGCGAGAATCGCGAGACTGCATTTGCCCTCCCCGGCAGCCGGTTTGCACCTGCGGACACAAGCGCAGCATCAATATTGTCCAGCGTCTGTACAAGCCCACAGCAAGTGAGGTTGATGAAAACATAAGAGCGCGCAGCGCTCGGCTCCGTGTCGCGGAGAAAATTGACGTGGCATAATTTTTGCATGAAAAAAAGGGTTAATAGAGGTTTTAACGATGCAAAATGTCAAATATGCCTATAAACAGGCACCCTGGCGAAAACAGATCCGACTGCTTGCCCTCATTCTGGTGGGGCTGGTGGTGGCGGTGATGATTTCGATTGCCTATTTAAACGTATCTGCCAAAACGTATGCGGTGGGGGTTGAAATTCAGGCGCTTCAGGCGGAAGAAAAACGGCTGGGAAACCGGATTGCCGACCTGCACAACCAGCTCGGCAGCGCCACGGCCATCGACGCCATGTCGAAGAAGGCCAATGAGAAGGGCTACAAAATCATTAGCGACCCCTCGCGGATTGTATTTCTCCCCGTGCAGGGTTATATCGAACCCGCTATTGATGTGGAAGTACCTCATGGTCGTAATACGACCCCTGAAGTGTTGATTAAATCAATGTACACCCGTTCCCTCTGGGATCTGCTGATGGACGGGGCTTTAAAACTGGAAGACAACAAGTAGAGACCCATGTTTAAAAGATTTGACCGCATCAGCTTTATTGGAGTTTTCCTCACCCTGATCAGTCTTCTGGTGGTGTACCGGATGATTGACATTCAGGAAGAGGGGAAATTCCTGGTGGAAGAAGCTGTCTATACGGAAGAAATTCAACCCGAGCGCGGGATCATTTACGATACCGATGGTCACATTCTGGCCGGCAACAAACTGGTATATGAGGTAGGCGTTCAACTGAACCAGGTGGCAGGCGCCACCGGCGCGGAAGAAATCGCCAAACAGACCTCTGATTTGTTGGGGCTGGATTATGAAAAGGTGAAATCCTACGCCCAAATGAACGAATCCGAGGTGGGCACCGGCTATCTGGTGGTAGGCGATTTTGTAGACCCGAAAAACATCACCAAGATTGAAACAGAACAAAACCACCGCGAAGATTCAAATGACACCTCGCTTAACGGGTTGTACTGGTTTTCTCACCTGAAGCGGAATTATCCGGAAGACGATCTGGCATCCAACCTGTTGGGTTTCTACGCCTTCTGGGATCGGCAAAATGGCAGCCCTCACTTCGGTATTGAAGAAGAATATAACGATCTGCTGGCGGGTAAATCAGAGATGGTCACCTATCATCTGAACCCCAGCGAGACCACTGCCGTACCGGATATCCCACCCGGATCCAATCTGGTACTCACCATCGACCGTGAAATCCAGTCCATGGCTGAGCGCATTATTGATAGTCGTACCAAAAGCACCGGTTCCACATCAGGCACCATTGTGATTATGGACCCTGAAACCGGTGAAATTCTGGCGATGGCAGTCAGCCCGCGTATCAATCCGAACAAATATGAACAGGAATCCAGCCTCCTCACCGAAGGCGGCTCCTACAACCGGGTCATTGATGTGAACTTCGAGCCTGGGTCGGTTTTCAAAGTGATCACCATGGCCGCCGCACTGGATGCGGGTGTGGTGACACCGGATACCGAATTTTTGGATGAGGGCGCCATTGAAGTAGGCGGGTACACCATCTACAACTGGGACCGTGAGGCCTGGGGCCTTCAAACCATGACCGGCTGTATGCAGCACTCACTGAACGTCTGTCTGTCGTGGATCTCCACCCAGCGGCTGGGCGCCACTGCCTTTTATGATTATCTGGATCGCTTTGGCATCGGGCATCGCACCAACATCGATCTGGCCGGCGAATTGGTGTACCCGGTCAGCAAACCCGGTGACAGCACCTGGTCTGAAGTCAACCTGGCGACCAACTCGTTTGGTCAGGGTCTGGCCATCACCCCCATCCAGCTCATCTCCGCCATCTCAGCCGCCGCGAACGACGGAAAAATCATGGCGCCGCATGTGCTGAAAGAGGTCATTTCAGCCGACCAGCGTATCGTCATCCAGCCGCGTGTGGTAGCCAACCCCATTTCTGCTGAGACCGCCCATACCCTTACCGATATGCTGACCACTTCACTTCTGGAAGAAGCCTCAGACTCTCTGGTGGATGGATACAACATCGCAGGAAAAACCGGCACCGCAGAAATCGCCGTGGGCAACCAGGGTTATATCACCAACCTCACTAACGCCTCCTTTATCGGCTGGGGGCCCTCTGAGGATCCAAAATTTATCGTTTACATCTGGTTGGAAAAACCGACCCAATCGATGTGGGGTTCGATCGTAGCTGCCCCTGTTTTCAGCGAAGTGGTGCAGGAGTTGGTGGTCTTGATGGATCTCCCACCAAATTCCGAACAGAATGAACTGGCGACAGAATAAGAGGAATCGTGCTCAGAATTGCGAATGTGATCGAAGCCTTAACAGGCAATAAACCGGCAAATGCCCAGGCGATTATCAGCGAGGCATTTGTCGATTCACGCCAGGTTCTTCCGGCGGGGATGTTCGTCGCCCTGCCCGGCGAACGCACGGACGGGCATGATCACGTTGCGCAGGCCTTCGAGTTGGGCGCCGGTCTGGCGATCATCGAAAAAGAGATTGGCAGCCAGTTCCCGGTCATTGACCTCACCCATCCTGTGCCCGATAACGGGTATATCATTCCGTCCGGCCCCTTCTGCCTGAAAGTGGAAAATTCACTGGCCGCTCTGCAAAAAGTAGCAGGCTACTGGCGCAAGAAACTCAGCGTCAAGGTGATCGGCATCACCGGCAGCATCGGCAAATCGACCACCAAAGAATTGACCGGTGATGTGCTTTCACAGCATTACCGTACCCTCAAGAGCCGCGGCAATCTGAACAACGAGATTGGTCTGCCGCTTTCCATTCTGAGACTGAGCTCAGGCCATCAACGGGCAGTGCTGGAAATGGGCTTTTACCTGCCTGGCGAAATCAGGCAGTTGTGTGAAATGGCGCGGCCTTCCATCGGCGTGGTCACCAACGTGGGGCCTGTACACGCTGCTCGGGTCGGATCAATGGACATCATCGCACGCGGAAAAGCCGAACTGGTGGAATCATTGCCTCAAAACGGGGCTGCCATCCTCAACTTCGACGATCCGCTGGTGCTGGGTATGGCTGAATACACCGATGCCCGCCTGTTCTATTATGGGCTGGATCCCCGCGCAGATCTGTGGGCAAGCGATGTGGAAAGCCTGGGTTTGAATGGGATTCGTTTTCAGCTTCACTACGAAAAAGAAGTGATCCACCTGAGGGTTCCCCTGGTGGGAACTCACTCGGTGTACACAGTTTTACGGGCTGTATCGGTGGCCCTGCTGGAGGGTCTGACCTGGCAGGAGATCATCGACGGATTGCAGCTGGGACGCAGCCAATTACGCATGGTGGCAGTGAACACGCAAAGCGGAGCCACCCTTCTGGATGACTCATACAACTCCAGCCCTGAATCCTGTGTTGCGGCGCTCAATGTGCTGAGCGAGATGCAGGGCCGCCGCATCGCGGTACTCGGCGATATGCTGGAATTAGGTGCTTTTGAAGAACAAGGTCACGTCAAAGTTGGGAAACGGGTTGCCGAAGTATGCGATATACTCGTTGCGGTCGGTGAGCGCAGCAAAATTACAGTCAAAGCCGCCCTGGCGGCAGGGATGCCCAAAGGAAACATCTTCTGGTTCTCAAAGGTACCCAGGGTCACTGCGTTCCTCCAGACCTATCTGGCAGCCGGCGATGTTGCATTGATTAAAGGTTCACTGGGCATGGCAATGTCGCAAATTGTGACTGCCTTGGAGGTAGTGCATGACTGATACATCCCTGGCGCTTGGCCTGAGCATGCTGGCATTTATGATGACTGTCATATGGGGCAGTCCGTTTATCCGTTTGCTGCGTTATTTCAAAGTTGGCAAATTGATCCGAGTGGAGATGCAGGATCTTCATCAAACCAAGATGGGAACACCCACTTTGGGCGGTTTGATGTTCATTTTACCGGTCGTTCTGCTAACCCTTCTGCTGAACGGAGCCTCCATACTGGGGCTCACCCAGGATGTTCTCGGGCAGGCTGTCCTGCTGCCTGTGTTCGTTCTGGTTTCGTATGGCATACTGGGCGCCATCGATGACTGGGAAGGTGTACGCGGATCCCGGCGCGGGTTGGGAATGCGGGCGCGCACCAAGTTCATCCTGCAGACCCTGCTGGCTGTTGGAATCGCTTTTATCCTCAAATACGTTCTGGGTGTTCCTGAATTTTTCTGGCCCGGATTTGAAAAACCTCTTTCACTGGGGATCTTCTATATTCCCTACGCGGCATTCATTATCGTCAGCATGTCCAATGCGGTGAATTTCACCGATGGTCTGGATGGCCTGGCAGGTCTGATTGCCGCCACCTGTTTTGCGGCATACGGCGGCATCGCGCTGCTTCAAAACCAGGTTTTCATCGGGCGGTTTTGCTTTACGCTGGTGGGAGCGCTGTTTGGATTTTTGTGGTTTAACGTTCACCCGGCAGAGTTGATTATGGGCGACGCCGGTTCTTTGCCCCTGGGCGCCACCATTGCCGTGATCTCGCTGATGACCGGCCAATGGCTGCTGCTGCCGCTCATCGCCATCATTCCTCTCAGCGAGGCGGTCAGCGTCACGTTACAGATCATCTATTTCAAAATCACGAAAGGTCAGCGGCTTTTCAAACGCGCTCCCCTGCACCATCATTTTGAGCTGTTGGGCTGGAGTGAAACCCAAATCGTCCAACGCTTCTGGTTGGTCAATCTTTTGTTCGCCATGTTGGGTATCGGATTAGCGCTGGTGTAATATGAAGGATTGGAAAAACCGCAATGTCTTAATTATTGGCGCGGCCCGGCAGGGGCTTGCCCTGGCGCATTTTTTGGCGTCTCATCATGCCAATGTGACCATCAGCGATCTGCATAGCGCCGCAGAACTGGCTGGCGTGATGGAAAAAATGAAAGACCTTCCCATCCGCTGGAAGCTGAGCAGCAATGACATCAGCCTGCTGACCGGCCAGGATGTTCTCTGCATTTCGGGCGCTGTACCGCTGACCCTGCCGATTGTGCAGACTGCGTATGAACGCGGTATCCCGGTGCTGAATGACTCGCAAATATTCATGGATCAGGTTCAGTGTCCGGTCATCGGTATCACCGGCTCGGCAGGAAAAACCACCACCACCACGCTGGTCGGTCGAATGGCGGAACACGCCGTTGTGCCGCCCGTGCAAGCCTGGATCGGGGGAAATATCGGCCGGCCCTTAATCGACGTGGTGGACCAGATCCATCCCGATGATGTGGCGGTTCTTGAATTCTCCAGTTTTCAATTGGAGATCATGACCATATCGCCGCAAGTTTCCGTCATCCTCAATGTGGCTCCCAACCATCTGGATCGTCACGGCACCATGGAAAAATATGCCGCCATCAAATCGCGGATCTTCCAGTTTCAAAATAATGATGATTGGACCATCTTGGGCAGCGAGGATCCGCTCGCATGGAGTCTGCGCAACCAGGTTCCGGGCCGTTTGGCGGCGTTTGGGTTCAACCCGATTGAGCATGTACCCGGCGCGTATGTACGCGAAGACCGCATCACCCTGTTTGATGGGATGCGTGAAACCGACCTGATGAGTGTGGGTGAGGTTGAATTGCGCGGCAGGCACAACCTGTTGAATGTGTTGGCTGCTTGTGCGGCCGGTCAGGCAGCAGGTTTTTCGCATGATGCCATTCGCGCCGGCGTGAAAGGTTTTCGGGGCGTCCCGCACCGGCTTGAATTCATCCGCACCTATAAAGGCGCTTCCTGGTACAACGATTCAAAGGCAACCACCCCCGATGGGGCAATGGCTGTCATCCGGGCTTTTAGCGAGCCGGTGATCGTGTTGCTGGGAGGGCGCGACAAACATTTACCGTGGGATAAACTGGCCGCGCAGGTTCGCGCCAGTGTGGATCATGTGATCGCTTTTGGCGAAGCGGCGCCGCTGGTGCTTAACGCAGTCGGCCCGGTTGTGGAGGGTCGTAAACCTTATACGGTCGACCACTGTCAGACACTGGCCATAGCGGTGAAACGGGCCGCGGAACTGGCAGAACCCGGCGATGTGGTGCTTCTGGCCCCGGGCGGCACCAGTTTTGACGAGTTCAACAATTTTGAAGAACGCGGAGATCGGTTTAAAGAATGGGTGAACAAACTCTAATTGGAATCCAGCCGGATACCATCAAGCGGCTCAAAAAGAAATGGCACAACTCCATGCAGATTGATCTGGTTCTGCTGGGGGTGGTGTTCGCTTTATTGGTGTTCGGCCTGATCATGGTGTACTCCTCCAGTTGGAACTTCTCCATTCTCAGTTACGATTCCACCGGTGATGCCGCCAAACGACAGCTCATGTGGGCATTGGTTGGTATTGGCATTGGCGCTTTCTGCCTGATTTTTGATTATCACTTTTTCAAATACCTGGCCATTCCCATTCTGGTGGTCACCTGCGCGGCTTTGATTGCCGTGCTGGTATTCTCTTCCGGAACCGGTACGGACACACGCGGTACCGTGTTTGGCAATTCAGTCCAGCCATCCGAGCTGGCAAAAATCGGAGTGATTATTTATCTTTCGGTATGGCTCAATTCCAAACGCGACAGTCTGAAGAAGCTTTCCTTTGGCCTGCTGCCGCTGGCGCTAATTGTGGGTTTTGTGGGCGGATTGATCGCCGTACAGCCGGATATCAGCGCTGCGGTCAGCGTGGTGGCTCTCGGCGGCGTGCTGTTCTTTATGGCCGATTCCGATCTCAAGCAGATCATACTGCTGGTGCTGGCCATTTTACTGGCCAGTGCGGTGGTGATTTCCATCAGCGACAACGGGCGTACCCGTGTGACTGATTACTGGAACGGTCTTCAGGATATCAGTACCGCCTCCGATCATATCCGCTATTCGTTCCGCGCCATTGTGGAAGGCGGATTGTTCGGAAAAGGCCTTGGGAAAGGCACCATTAAGGTGATCGGCCTGCCGGTTGCCTGGACGGATAGTATTTATTCGGTGATCGCCGAAGAATTCGGCCTGGTCGGCGCTTTGATTGTGCTGGGCATGTACATGGTGCTGTGGTGGCGGGGTGTTCGCATCGCTCACCGCGCTCCTGATCAGCTTGGCAGACTGCTGGCCGGCGGTATTACCTTCTGGATTACGTTTGAAGCATTGATGAACATCTGTGTGATGATCAACCTGCTGCCTTTTGCTGGAAACCCTTTGCCCTTAATCAGCACCGGGGGATCCAACCTGGTCACCACACTGGCTGCCATTGGCATATTGCTCAATATATCAAAACAGGGCGTTGATGCACCTGTTGACGAGAGGAGTGAGAAAATTGAGGCTTATCGTAGGAGCCGGAGGAACAGGCGGCGGGATTTATCCAGCCATCGCCATTCTTCAAGCACTCAAACCGACTGAGCACGAGATCCTGTGGGTTGGGAGTGAGGGAGGCATGGAAGCCGCCCTGGTTCAACGCGCCGGTTACCGGTTTATGGGTATTCCATCTGCCGGTCTGCATGGTGTGGGATTGAAAGCTCTGCCTGGAAACCTGCTTCGCCTCAGTAAAGGCCTGCGGGCTGCCGGTAAGATCATCAAACAGTTTCAGCCTGACGGTCTCCTTCTCACCGGCGGATATGTATCCATACCGGTCGCGATAGCTGGTCGGAATATTCCGTCTCTTCTGTATGTGCCCGATATTGAACCTGCCCAGGCTGTTTCACTGATTGCCCGGTTTGCCGAGCGGATCGCGGTGACCACGCCCGATTCAACGCGCTTCTACCCGCAAAAATCCAAAGTGACAGTCACCGGTTACCCCACCCGCTCCGAACTGAAAGCGATGGATCCATTGGAAGCCCGGCAGAAACTGGACTTAAAACCGGAAAAACACGTGGTGATGGTGTTCGGCGGCAGTCAGGGTGCCCAGTCGATGAACCGTTCGCTGTATCCGCAGCTCCCTACCCTGTTGAAACGTTTTCAGATCCTGCATCTGTGCGGTGAAACTAAATGGGAAGAAACGCTGTCCGAAGTCGAAAAAATCCCGGCTGATGTACGCGGCGAATACCATCCGTTCGCGTATTTGCATGCCGATGAGATGAACGCGGCTTTCTCGGCTGCCGATTTGGTGGTTTCGCGCGCCGGCGCGGCTGTGATGGGTGAACTGCCGCTGTTTGGGCTTCCCGCGGTGCTGGTGCCCTATCCATTTGCCTGGAGATATCAGCAGATCAATGCCCGCTATCTCGAACAGCACGGCGCTGCGATTGTGCTGCAGGATGCCGATATGCGCGGATCGCTGACCGGTTTACTGTATCAACTGTTTGACAATCCGGATACGCTCTCCAGGATGTCAGCTTCCATGCGTTCGCTGGCTACCCCTACGGCAGCCGAAACGATTGTGGATCTGCTTGAAAATCTGGTAAAAAATACCTCCGCTCCCCGAAAGGCAGGCTCAAATGGTCGGTCTTGATACCCTGTTTTGGGCTTTCATCGTGCTGTTTGCTATCATTGGCGCGCTGCGCGGCTGGGCAAAAGAAATTTTGGTCACATTTGCAGCCATTTTGGGGTTGTTTTTGATTAACACTCTGGAAACCTACGTGCCCTATGTGCGCGACAACCTGATGCTCCGGGATGGGAATTTGATTTTCTGGATGCGCCTGGGCATCATGGGCGGGCTGGTTTTCTTTGGATATCAGACCCCCAACCTGCCGCGCCTCTCAGCGAACCCCCGCTTTCAGCGCACCCAGTTCCAGGATTCATTGCTTGGCTTTTTCCTGGGGGCGGTCAATGCCTTTTTGTTGTGGGGAACTCTGTGGTTCTACCTTGCCGCGGCCAACTATCAGTTTTCAGCCATCACGGCGCCCATTGAGGGCAGCCCGGCTTACGAAGCGGCAAAACAGATCCTCCCGCTGCTGCCCCCTAACTTTATCGGAACGCCGGTGATTTACTTTGCCGTTGCGATCGCCTTTGCGTTCTTACTGGTGGTGTTTCTCTAATGAAAAAATACTTCTTGATTGGCATTGGTGGGAGCGGCCTGTCCGCCATTGCCCGGCTTCTGATGGAAGCCGGGCATCAGGTGGCGGGTTCTGACCGGTTTGCCTCACCCATGACCCAATCGCTTGCTGAGCAGGGCGCCCACATTTGCATCGGCCACCAGGCTGAGCAGGTACACGGCGCTGATGTGGTCATCCAATCTTCCGCCATTCCGGAGGACAATCCTGAGGTGCTTGAAGCGCGCCGTCTGGGCATCCCCGTGCAAAAGAGATCCGCTTTCCTGGAAGACTTTCTCAAGGATCGTCAGGTGATTGCCATTGCCGGTACCGCCGGAAAAACAACCACCACAGCCATGCTGGCCTGGTTGTTGACCTGTCTGAACCTGGACCCGGGTTACCTGATCGGGGGCGTGTCTGCCAATACGGGCACCAACTCGCATTACGGAACCAGCAAATACTTCGTCATCGAAGCCGATGAGTATGACCGCATGTTCCACGGGCTGCACCCTGAGATCATGGTGATCACCAATGTGGAACACGACCACCCGGATATGTTCCCTGAACCGGCTGATTACGACGCCGCTTTCAATGAGTTTATCCAGCGGCTGCAGCCAAACGGACGCCTGCTGGTGGGTGAGCACGCTGCCAAAAGATTGAATGCGTTTCAGCAGTATGCCGGCCGGAAATATACATTTGGCTTGGCGGAAAACAACGATTTTCAGCTTCGCGGAATGACTTTGCAGCCGGATGGTTGTTTTCGGTTGAACATTGTCAAGCAGCTCCGCAGCCAATCCATTTCTTGCCTGAACGGGAATTTAAATGTCCCGGGTGAGCATAATGCCCTCAACGCCCTGGCCGCGATGGCAGTGGTGGAGTTGATGGGTTATTCAACCCAACAGGCCATTAAATGCCTGGAAGAGTTCAAAGGCGTACAGCGCCGGTTCGAAAAGATCGGCTCGGTGAACGGGGTGCTGTTTATTGATGACTATGCGCATCATCCGGCCAAGATCCGCTCCACCCTGCAGGCTGCCCGCGCTGTCTTCCCCGACAGGCGCATCTACGCGGTCTGGCAGCCGCATACCTACTCGCGCACGGAAACCTTTTTTGATGATTTCGCCGGCTCCTTCACCCATGCCGACCAGGTCATCATCACCGAAGTGTACTCAGCCCGGGAACAATCCGATGGATTCACGGCAGCCCGGTTTATCGATCACCTGCCCGAGGGGAAAGCTGTATTCTGCAGTGATTTCCTGCAGGCAGAGGACCATCTGCTCAGTCATCTCCAACCTGGCGACGTGCTGATTGTACTGTCAGCCGGTGACGCCAACCAGATCATCCCGCATGTCATGGAACGCATGCAATCGCAAAATTCCAGCGCCGGTGTGACCAGTCAGGTGATGCCATGAGCGAAATTAACGAGCAAATGATGAGTTCAACCCGCAACTTTCCTTCCGCCGATACGCTGCTCTCCATCTTTGGCAGCCGTCTTCAGCGCGATGTACGCATGAGCCATTTTAGCAGCGCCAAAGTAGGCGGCCCGGTGGATTTTTTGGCGATCTGTGAAAACGCCGCTGAACTGGAACAGGACATTGCTACCCTGTGGCGAATGGATATTCCCTTTACTTTACTCGGCGGAGCCTCCAATGTGCTGGTCAGTGAGAAGGGTATGCGCGGGCTGGTATTGATCAATCACGCCCGCCGCATCCAGGTGGACGATCAGCCCCCCACCCCTATCATTCACGCCGAATCCGGCGCGCTGATGAGCCTGATTGCCAATCGGGCCGGAAAAGCCGGTCTGACCGGTCTGGAATGGGCCAATGGCCTGCCGGGCACGCTGGGCGGCGCCATCTATGGAAATGCCGGCGCTTTCGGAAGTGAAATCAGTGAAAATCTCATTGTGGCAAATATCTTGCATTGGAGTCAGGGTAGTACCAGGTGGTCTGTCGGTGATTTCGAGTATCAATATCGCTCCAGTAATCTGAAGCGCCAACATTGCAGCCAAAAGGTCGTAATCCTGAGTGCAGATTTAAAGGTTGAACACGGCGATCCAGCGACCATTCTTGAAAAAATGACAACCCTGAAGAACCGGCGTGAGACCAAACAACCGCCTGGCGCCTGTACCGGCTCGATGTTCAAAAATCCCGCCGGCCGATTTGCCGGTAAGTTGATTGAAGAAGCCGGTCTGAAGGGCACAAAAATTGGAGATGTGGAGATCAGTCAAAAACACGGAAATTTCTTTATCAACAATGGAAACGGGACTGCCGATGATTTCATGAAACTGATCAATTTGACCAGGGAAAGCATCGCATCCAAATTTGGCGTTGAGATGGAATTGGAAGTGGAACTGTTGGGAGATTGGGACGGGTAATGTGATGGCAGGGCAGAAAGAAAAGTTGAACCGTGCAGACAGCATCCGGAGACGTCGTGCAGACGCCGCCGATGAGACTGCTGCGCCCAAAAGCCAGCGCTCCCCCGACTCGGCTGTTCTGCACAGTGCGCCCGTGTTTGTCCGCCAGGGTGTGATTGGCACTTCGGTGGTTCAACGTACCCGCACCCAGGTGAAACGAAAAGTAGCCGTGCCGCTGCGAGACGGCGCTGAGGTGATCATCCCCGGCCTGCCCATCCTGCGTTTTGGCTGGCGGCTGGCATCAGGCATTCTGGCGCTGGCAATGGCCATTCTCATCGGCCTGGTTGCCGGCACCGATCTGTTCAACACCTCAGCTATTTCCATCAACGGGCTGCGGCGTGTCAGCGCTGCCGATGTTGCCAGCGTGCTCAACCTGGGCGGCATTCCTGCCTATATGCTGGATCCAAACGATATCCTGCTGGATATCGAGACCAGCTTTCCGGAGTTCTACAATGTCAGTGTGGATGTAACCTACCCCGCCGTGGTGAATATCGCTCTCCAGGAGCGCGACCCGGTGATTGCCTGGCAGTATGACACAATCACCCTGTGGGTGGATGCTCAGGGAAACGTTTTCACCCCGCGCGGAGAAGCAGAAGGATTGATCACCGTCAAATCCTCGGTGGCGCCTCCTCGTATTCAGGTGCTCATGACCGACCGCGAGATCCAGATTGCCCGTGAACTGGGCCACCTGGAGCAGGAGGACGAGGTAATGATGAAAGACGGTCCGGTGGATCCTGAACTGGTGAAACAGATTCTGTATCTGGCGGATCAAAACCCTGAAATCGCCAGCCTGAGCTACAACCCCAAAAACGGGTATGGCTGGCATGATGATAACCGTGACTGGAATATTTTCTTTGGCCCGACATTGGATAATTTGGACCAGAAGTTGTTGTTGTACTCAGCCATCAAAGATTACGTGCTCGAGAAAGGCATTTCCATCGAGGCAATCAGCGTGGCATTTACACAGGCACCTTTTTACCGTCTGCAGAGGTGATTGGAATGGAAGAATCGATTGTCGTTGGAATTGATATCGGTACAACAAAAATTTGTACCCTGGTTGCCCGGGTAGAAGGGGTAAACCGCCTGCGTATTCTGGGTGTCGGCATCGAACCGTCAGCCGGTATCCGCAAAGGCGGTATCACCGATATCAACTCGGCTTCTCAGGCCATCAGCCGCTCGGTTGAAAAAGCTCAGCGGACCTCCGGGTTGGAGATCAACAGCGCGCTGGTCAGCCTGGCCGGCAGCCATGTGACCTCGTTCAACAGCCGGGGTGTGGTGGGCATTTCACACGGCATCATCGAGACGAATGACTTCACACGTGCTGTCGAAGCGGCCAGAGCCATCGCCATTCCTCACAACCAGGAAGTCATCCACGTCATTCAGCGCGGTTTCACGGTGGATGGGCAGGAAGGCATTCGCATGCCCGTGGGGATGCACGGTTACCGTCTGGAAGTGGAAGCGCACATCATCACCGCTGCCGCCGGCACGGTTGAGAATATCCGCAAGTGCGTGGAGCAGGCTGGCGTCACCGTATCGCAGTTTGTGCTCAATCCGCTGGCAGCCGGCGAGGCCGTGCTCAGTGAAAATGAGCGACAAATGGGCGCAGCGGTTTGCGATATCGGCAGCGGTACCACCGATATGGCCATTTATATCGATGGTGACATCTGGCATACCATTGTCATCCCCATCGGCGGTGATCTGATCACCTCGGATATTGCTCACGGTTTACGCCTGCCCATCTCTCAGGCCGAAATGCTCAAACGGCAGCACGGTATCGCCTCCAAGCAGTCGGTGAATGCCGATGAAATGGTGACGGTGCGTTCCTTCAACCGCGAAGAACCTGCCCGTGTCAGCCGCAGTGACCTGGCCCATATCATTGAAGCACGCGTGGAAGAGATTTTTGAACTGGTCGTACGTGAGATCAAACGCTCCGGCTACGACGGTCTGCTGCCCGCCGGCCTGGTATTAACAGGCGGCACCAGCAGCCTGCCCGAGATCGCCAAAGTCGCGAGCGAAGTGACCGGGCTGTCCACCCGCACAGCCAAACCGGAAAATCTGGTGGGATTGGTGGATCAACTCCACTCCCCGGCTTATTCCACCAGCATCGGCCTGCTGCAATGGGCCGTGATGATGAACGAAACCATCATGCCGGGAATCGTCTATTCAGAGAGAGAGTACGTCGAAAGCAGCCGTTTCAGTTCGGTGCTCAACTGGGTGAAGCGGTTATTGCCATAATTCAAATCGTCTATTGTCTATCGTCTATATTCATCGTCTATCAGAATATGAGCAAGAGGAGAGCAAAATGGATTTTTCTAATCAATTTCAATCAGAATCATTTGCAAGGATCAAAGTAGTTGGCGTTGGTGGCGGCGGCTGTAATGCGGTCAACCGTATGATCGATGAGGGGCTGCAAGGGATTGAATTCATTACCGTCAACACCGATGCTCAGGCGCTCCTGCTGTCACAAGCCGCTACGCGCGTACGGATTGGCGATAAGGTAACCCGCGGTTTGGGCGCCGGCGGGAATCCTGAGGTGGGCCGAAGAGCAGCGGAAGAATCAGGTGATGAGCTGTACGAAGTATTGAAAGGCTCAGACATGGTCTTCATTACCGCCGGCCTGGGCGGCGGCACCGGCACCGGCGCGGCTCCAATAATTGCCCAAATCGCTCGCGAAGTAGGCGCTCTGACCATTGGTGTGGTCACCCGCCCGTTCGGGTTTGAAGGCTCACGGCGCTCCAAATCCGCCGAGGATGGAATCAACAAGCTCAAAGAACAGGCGGATACCCTGATCGTTATCCCCAATGACCGTCTCCTGCAAATTGTGGATAAACGATCCGGCCTGAAAGATGCTTTTTCCATCGCGGATGATGTGCTGCGTCAGGGCATTCAGGGCATTTCAGAGCTGATCACCGTACCCGGGTTGATCAACCTGGACTTCGCGGATGTGAAGGCCGTCATGTCAGAAGGCGGAGCGGCATTGATGGCAGTTGGCAAGGCCAGCGGCGAAGAACGCGCTCGCAAAGCCGCCGAGATGGCTATCTCCAGTAAACTGCTCGATATCACCATCGACGGCGCGCACGGCATCCTGCTCAATGTGGCCGGCGGCTCCGATCTGACCCTGTTCGAGGTGACTCAGGCAGCCGATATCATCAAGGAAACCGCCTCACCGGATGTCAACCTGATCTTCGGCGCCGTGGTGGATCCCAGCATCAAGGACGAGATCCGCATCACGGTCATCGCCACCGGTTTCAACCGCCCGGTCGCTGAGGTGACTGAGACCCCCGCCCGCACCGCGCGCAGTGAAAAACCCCGTGTTCAGCAGCCTGTCGAGGAAACCAAAGTCGAACCCCAGCTTCACATGGTCGACAGCACCTATGACACCCGGGTGTACAACATGGATGACACCGATGTTCCCGCTTTCCTGCGTAAACGCAGCTCGCAGCGGTAAGAAGCAGTAAAAAATCGACTTTACAGCAAACACGCCAGGGAAAACCCTGGCGTGTTAATTTCATAATTAAACAGGCCCTACGATCTGCTTTTGCAAACCTGGAACAGCGCCGATGGCTGCACCAGCGAGAATCCCTCCACCGGCTTGCCATGAAATTCGACATACCAGCCCGCATGACCAGTCACCTTGAAGAGATCCGGCTGATACGCTTCCAGTTGCATGTTCGGGAAACCGGGCATCATCAGCCGCAGGCAGCCCTGCATCAGTTCGACACGCACCGGTTGCTCGTTCCAGACATAGCAGCCGGTGTAACCAGTCAGCACGGCCGGGTCAGTCAGTGTGAGTTCCGGTTGCCTGGCAAACCAGAGCGGTTCGGTCATCGGCTCGAGCTGAAGCGAAAAGCCTTCCAGATGCCCCATCCAGTCCGTGCGAAAACAGGCCTTCAGCGGCACCACCCCGGGGCGGCCAGTGGACCATTCAAAGGTATCGTAGTGAAAATGCTTCAATTGCACGGCCCGTGTATTGAAATCAGCCTTCAAACTGCCGTTTTCTGATGAAATTTTGACATCTCCGTAGGCAATGTGGCGGTACGTACTGGCGTAGTCAGCGATCGCGTGCGAAGGCGCGGTTCTCTGGATTTGTTGTTGCGCCAACCAGGCGGTCACATCCTCGCCGGTCTGGCGGGTTTTAGCATCCTCCGCGCGTAGCCGGGCGCTCCAATCAACCATCGGTTGATCCAGCAGTACATCATAGGCCATAAAGGTAGGCACAAACATAAAGTTGGAGCCGCCGATGTTGGACAGGACGATAACGCCAGCGCCAATTTCCGGCATGAAGGAGATCTGGGTCGAAAAGCCGTCGATATGCCCGCCGTGCCTCAGCAAACGCCGCCCGCGGTAATCGTGGATGAACCACCCCAGACCGTACTGTTCTTTGCCTATCTCTTTGAATGGCAGTAACAGGCGGTTGTGATTGTCTTCCAGATTGGTGTGAGCGGTATGGGTAACGAACAGGTTTTCCGTTGAAACAATCGTGTGGTTTTCCAGGCTGCCCCCTTCCAGCTGCATGCAGACCCACTTCGCCAGATCAGCCAGGCAGGAGTTGACCCCGCCTGCCGGGGCAATCACATCCAGATCGCGGTAGGGCATGGATTTGTTTTCGCCGTTGCTCACCCCGTACGGCACCGCCACGTTTTCTGTCTGTCTCAAGCCCTCAATACCTAAAGTGGTACGCGACATGCCCAAAGGCTCCAGAATATGGCGGCGGGTAAATTCTTCCCAGGTCTGGCCGGTGATTCTCTCAATCAGATAGCCGGCGGCCATGAACATCATGTTTTGATATTGATAGGTGGTGCGAAAATCGGCGCTGGGCTGCAGATATTTGAGGCGTTCAAACACTTCCTTGCGCGTGAAAGAGGTTCCGTACCACACACCGTCATGCCGCGGTAAACCGCCGCGATGGCTGAGCAGATCGCGTACGGTCATCCGTTCAGCCGCAAGCTGATCCACGAGATCAAACTCCGGGATGTACTGTTTCACCGGCGTATCCCAATCCAGCAGCCCCTCATCCACCAGGATGGCGGCTGTAGCAGATGTAAATGCTTTGGAGGTGGAACCGATGGCAAACACGGTATTCAGGTCAATCGGCAGACGCTTCTCAATATCGCGATAGCCATACCCCTTCCAGTGCAAAATGGAGCCATCTTTTACGATGGCGACCGCGCAGCCGGGTGTACTCCAATCCGCCATCAATCGCGGCATTTGCTCGTCGAACAGGTCAAAATGAACTGTCTTTCCAGCCATATCATTCACCTCGCGGGTATTACAGGATTTTTGTCAGTTCCGTGCAAAAGTGGTCGATTTCTTCTTCTGTATTGAAGTAGTGCAATGAGGCGCGCATCAGTGCATCCAGGCCGCGGTCCTCCATATCCAGCCGCGTGCCAAAGCGGGTGGTGGTGGTGACGTTGATCTTCTGCGCGTGCATGGCGGCTTTGATATCATCCACCTTTTTTCCGGCAGCCATAAAGGTGACAATCCCGCATTTCACAGCGCCTTTATCATGGACGCTCACACCGGGCAGCGCTTCCAGGCTGGAGCGCAGGTATGAAGCCAGCTTTTGCACCCGATTCCAGATCCGGTTGACTCCCTGTTTCATGGCGTAATCGACGGCGGTGCCCAGACCCAGTTTGCCGGTGTAGTTGCATTCCCAGTTTTCAAAGCGGCGCGCATCCGGTCGAATCTCATAACGGTTCTTTTCCACCCAGGTGGCTGCGTGCAGATCGAGGAAAGGCGGCATCAGTTCCGCGATACGCTCCTGCCGCACATACAGAAAACCCATCCCGCGCGGCCCACGCAAATATTTACGCGAGGTGGCTGACAGCATATCACAGCCGATTTCTTCCACATCCAGTGGCATCTGCCCCACCGACTGGCAGGCGTCCAGCAAATAGCACACATTGGCATGGCGGGCCACTTTGCCCACCGCTGCAGCCGGGTTGACCAGACCGCCGTTGGTGGGAACATGCGTGAGCACAATCAACTTTACCCGATCATCCATCATGTTCTCCAGCGCGCTCACCGAAACCTGCCCGGTTTCATCATCCGGGATGATATCGATCTGCACGCCTTTCTGGGCTGCCATTTGCAGAAAAGCGATGTAATCGCTGCCGTATGAGGCCAGCCCGGTCAAAATGCGGTCACCGGGCTGAAAGGGGATGGAGTAAAACGCCATATCCCAGGCGCGGGTGGCATTTTCAACCACAGCGATTTCATGTCGGCGGGCGTTGATCAAACCGGCGATCGAATCGTACACCTGCTCGATCTGATCATGGCAGATATCCGCTGCCTCATAGCCGCCATAACGGAACTCCAGATCAAGATAGGTGGTCATGCGGTGCAAAACCTGGCTGGGCATCAGCGAGGAGCCCGCATTGTTGAAATGAATCACGTTCTGTACACCCGGGGTTTCGGCCCGGATCTGATCAATTTCCTGCTGAGTGAAATCGTTTGCGGTCATGTTATCTCCCATCATAAGAACATCAACAAACCCATTCCAATAATCGCCATATAAACCAATCGGTCAAACAATCCGGGGGTGATTTTTTTGGAAATCCATGTGCCCAGGATGATGGCTGCCATAATCACTGGAAAGGTATAGCCAAACAATGTCAACACTTCACGGGTCCACGAGCCGGATAGCCCATGCCCGATGAAGATAAACGCCGCGGTAGGCATGAAATAGGATTGCAGGGTGGCTTTGAACCGGTCCGGTTCCCAGTGCGCCAGCCTGCCGTAGATAATCACCGGCGGGCCGTTGGCATTGTAGGCGCCGCCAAAGACGCCGCCGAGAAAACCCATCACATACGCGAGCCAGTTACCCTTGCAGGCGGGTAATTTGGGCCGGATCAGGTTGTATCCCCCAAACAGCACCAGCACCACCCCCAGCAAAGCCTTGATGTATTGCTCCGGGATGGTTTTCAGGAAGTACAGCCCCACCGGAATGCCAACAGCAGAGGAGAGAATCAACCGCCAGGCGGTTTTAAAATCCACCTTGCTCCAGTTGAGGATCAGCATGGTGATGCCGATAATGATGCTGAGAAATGCCACCACGGGCGAGGCGATTTGCAGCGATACCACCAGCGCCAGCAGCGGCATGGCGATGAGCGCATCACCGAACCCAAAGGTAGCCCGGATGAGAGCCCCGATAAATATGATCACAAGAACCGGTATCAAAGGTACGTGAAGCATGTTGATTAAATCTGTTAACCTGTCAGGGAAGTGCCGAACGCATGAAATTGTACACTATAAAAGCTGCTTTTCCGGCCTCTCAGGCAAGCGCCCGAAAACATTTTACGGGTAAAATCATTGCATGGACCATTTCAAATCGATCTACTCCTCCAAAGCCAGCCAATATCACCGCATGATCGCCGTTGAAGATGTTGACGGCAATCTGCCCGCTGTACTCGATCAAATCACCAATTGGACGAACGCCCGAGTCATTGATTTGGGAAGCGGGACGGGAAGGTTTCCGCACATCATGCGGCGGTGTCAATCCCGCTTCTTCTGCGTGGATCTGTACCGCGATATGCTAATGGAAAACCGCGTCCGTCGTGATGAGAGCGGGGGGCAGTGGCCATTGATCCAGGCAGATATGCGTGCCCTGCCGTTTACGCATGAGACCGCCGATATTACCATCGCCGGCTGGTCCATCGGTCACCTGTGCGCATGGTATCCCAATTCGTGGGAGCTGGAGATGGGTGCCATTCTACGGGAAATGGATCGCGTCACCAAACAGAACGGTACGTTGATCATCTGCGAAACCATGTCGACTGGAAGCCTGATCCCGCATCCGCCTACCCCGGAACTGGCAGAGTACTACAACTGGCTGGAAAATAAGCACAACTTCACCCTGGAGATCGTCCCCACCGATTACAAATTCGCCAGTGTGGAGCAGGCTGTGGAGTATACCGAATTTTTCTTTGGCCCTGAGATGGCCGGTCAGATCCGCGAGAATCACTGGTCACGGCTGCCAGAGTGGACCGGCATCTGGTATAAGACTGCCCGAATGCTATAATGAAACAGTACAGGTGACCCGTTTTTCAGGACAGCGGCAGAAACGTAACCTCTTCCGCTGGTGATATTCAGGGAGGGAACAATGCAAAAATGGGAATACTGCAAGGTAGCCCGATCGATGCATGGCGGCTTTTTTGTGGACGCCACCGGGCTTGAACGGGTGAACATCAGCGGCGACCGCCTGATCGATATGATCAATTTGATGGCAAAAGACGGCTGGGAGCTGGTCAGCCCCCACAAGGACGAAACCGGTTTCTATTATTTCAAACGCGAATTTGTCGAAAGACCGGGGTAATCAAAACGGGATGCAGTTGGTAAAACTCTGCATCCCGTTCATTTTTTCAGGTTACGTTCCAGCTAAGCAATCAGCCGGTACAGGCTGTCAAGGATGATCCCGAAGATGTACAGGAAACCCCAACGGCGGGCGTAGGTAAATCCTGTGCCCACAAACCACAGCGGCCAGGCGCCTTTGGGGTAACCAGCGGGCGGTGCATCCGGGCGAGGGTGACGCCACATGGGTAGAAGGGTCTTGAAGAACATCGGCAGAGCCAGCAGCACCACCAGCAAGAACAGCGAGAAGTAACCCACCGCAATCAGATAACCCAACACCGCATATTCAAGCAGGAACATCGCCAGACCCACATAACGGGCGGCTTTTTCACCCAGCACCACCGGCATGGTGTGAACGCCTTTCTTTTTATCCTCGCTGATTTTATCAATATGCTTGCCAAACAGGGTTGCCGTCACGCCCAGTGAATAAGCCAGGCCGGCCAGAGCTACTTCCCACGACCAGATGCCTGAAAGTACATAGTAACCACCCCCCACCATCAGAGGTCCCCAGGTGATCAGCATAATGATCTCACCCAGGGCGATGTATTTGAACGGGTAGGTATAGAACAGGACAAACACAGCGCCCACGGCCATTAAGGGTAAAACCAGCCCGCCCCGTAAAAAGATCAGCGCAATACCGGCTGCCGCAGCGATGGCGCCGTTGATGGCCGCGTTGGTGAGCAGTTTTTGTTTGGTCATAAAGCCCCTGCCCAAGGGGTGAGGGCCGTACTGCTCGCGGAAGTAATTATCCTTGTCGATCCCCCGCACGTAATCAGTATAGTCATTGAGCAGGTTGTTGGTGGAATGAGCAAACACCAGCCCCACCATCAGCAGCGCAAACAAACCCAGGGAAAAATGTCCATCACGGGCAGCCAGCAGACCGGTGATCACCACCGTGGTGACGGTCATGATAATGGCAGCGAACCGGGTGGAGATGAGCCATCTGGATACGAAATCCAGTTCGTCCCACTCGGCTTTTTCCAGTTTTGGCATCACAGAAACTGCTTTGCCCCACATGGCAACGTTCAATTTTTTCATCCTGACCCCTCCAAAGTAATCAACTCATAACAGTCATAATATCTGACCTCAGTATAAGGGAACATGGTTAATTTTTGATGATAAGTGATTTGGAACATTAAACAAGAATTAGAAACATGCATACTGAGAAGGGTGATTTGTTATGATAAACAGGTATGTACCTCATCAAGCACGTCACGCCCCCCGCGTCTCATTTGAGACTTGACTTTCTTTTTTGCGTATGTATAATGATGAACAATCTGTTCTACATTCTGTGGGAAGTAGTAACCGGGTACCCTTTCAGAGAGCCAGCGGCAGGTGTGAGCTGGCAGGCCAACCGGCGAAATCCATCCCATCAGCCGTCCGGTGATCTATTGATCAACAGTCCGGCTGCAGAATCGGCGAAAACCGTTATCTCACCCAATAAGGTCATTTCAGCTCCCTGGAATGATAAAAGCAGGTGGCACCACGAGCCAACCTCCTCGTCCTGCAGCGGCGTGGAGGTTGTATTATTTCTTAAGGAGAATGAACATGCTCGATATTAACCTGTTACGTGAAAACCCTGCTTTTATCCGGGAATCGCTTCAACTTCGTCAAATGGATCCATCGGTGGTCGATGAGGTGATCGCTCTCGATCAGCAGCGCCGCGCCATGCTGACCGAGGTGGAAACATTGAAAGCCACCCGCAATGCCGAATCCAAAGCCATCAGCAAGAGCAAAGATGCTGCCGAACGAAACGCAAAAATTGAAGCCATGCGTCTGGTGGGCGACCAAATCGCCGAACTGGACGCAAAGGTCAATCAATGCGAAGAGGATCTTAAGAATACGCTGGCCGGTATCCCCAATACACCTGCACCCGGCACGCCGGTGGGCAAAGACGACACCGAAAACGTGGTCATTCGCATGGTCGGAGAACTCCCTCAATTCGATTTCACCCCCCTTCCGCACTGGGATTTGGGTCCGCAGGCCGGTATCCTGGATTTTGAACGCGGGGTTAAGGTGACCGGCTCGCGTTTTTACATCCTCAACAACACCGGGGCGCGTTTGCAGAGGGCTCTCATCGCATGGGCGCTGGATTTGCACATCCGGCAGGGATACGAAGAGCGCTATCTTCCGTTCATGGTCAAAGGCCACACTCTCTTCTCGGCAGGACAACTACCCAAGTTTGCCGATGGTTTATACCGGGACCATCTGGAAGATCTGTGGATGGTGCCCACCGCCGAGGTTCCTCTGACCGGCATGTATATGGACGAGATCCTCAACGGTGAAGACCTTCCGCTGCGTTACACAGCCTATACTCCCTGCTTCCGCCGCGAAAAGGTGGGCGCCGGGCGCGATGTACGCGGTATCAAGCGCGGCTATCAGTTCGACAAGGTGGAGATGTATATATTCTGCAAGCCTGAGGACAGCCAGCGGGAATTTGACAAAATGGTGGCCGACGCCGAAGAGACCTGCTCCCTGTTGGGGCTGCCCCACCGGGTTAAAAATCTATGCACCGGTGATCTGGGCTTTAACGCTCACACAACGAACGATCTCGAACTGTGGGCGCCCGGCTGCGGCGAATGGCTGGAAGTATCGTCAGTATCCTGGGTAGGTGATTTCCAGGCCCGCCGCGCCAATATCCGCTACCGCGCCGAAAACGGGAAAACCCGCTATCTGCACACCCTGAACGGCTCGGGGTTGGGCATGCCGCGTACGCTGATCGCTGTGCTGGAGAATTACCAGCAGGCGGATGGCTCGATTGTGGTGCCCGATGTCCTGAAACCCTGGATGGGCGGCATCGAAAGGATTGAACCCGCCTGATGCTAAAAGAGACCTTACCCATCATCATGCAGATCATTACCATCATCATCATGGCGGTGGGTATGTTGAGTCTGCTCACCTTTATTGTTCCCGGGCTGACCATTGTGTGGGTGGGAGCGCTGGCCTATGGCATTGTGACCGGTTTCGACTGGATCTCCGGCATCCTGTTTGGCGTGATGACCATTCTGATGGTTCTGGGAAGCATCTCGGATAATATCTTAATGGGTGCCAGCGCCCGCGAACAGGGCGCAAGCTGGCTTGCCATCGGGATCGCCACCGTGGCTGCCATCGTCGGTACGGTGATCATCCCGCCTTTTGGCGGGGTCATTCTGGCGCTGGTGTCCATCTTTCTGGTGGAAATGATCCGGTTGAAGGAATGGCGCAAGGCTGTCGATTCCATGCGTGGTATGGCGACCGGCTGCGGCTGGGGTTTTGTCTCGCGTTTTGTGTTTGGGCTGGTGATGATTTTTTTGTGGCTGCTGTGGGTCTACATCATCCCCTGGGCGACGGTACAGTTCAATGGCTGAGTTGTTCCCCCGCCAGACGCCAGGCGCCCGGGTTATCGAGACTTCACCCGGTGAATGGCGGCTGAGCATTCCAGCCGGGCCGGCGGGGGCATACCGCTGGGCTCAACTGGATGATTACATGCATCTGCACCGTAAGGATTTTCGATGGGACGCGCCGGTGCAGTTAAGCCTGCAAGCCCGCGTTTCCGATCAGCAGCATGCTGGCACTTGGGGCATGGGGTTCTGGAATGATCCCTTCAGCATGGGCGCCGGCGCACAGGGCACCCGCTGGCGGCTGCCCGCCCTGCCCAACACGGCCTGGTTCTTTTTTGCCTCACCGCCCAATCATTTGAGTTTTCAAAACAGAACACCTGCCAGCGGCATGCTGGCAGGTGTTTTTGCATCCCGTCCGCCCGGGCTGTTCAGGCTATTACCGTTGGGGCTTTCACTGCCCCTGAGCCTGTGGAAGCAAACTGCTTACATCCCACGAAAAGCCCTGCAGAACAGTATCCGCGAGGATTTTGTGCAGCTTCAGCAGGATTGGACCGCCTGGCATGATTTTGCTGTACAAATTCAACCTGATCGGACGATATTCCTGCTGGATGGACAGATCTGTCATCAAACCGCCCTGCAACCCCACGGCAAGCTGGGGCTGGTGCTGTGGATCGACAACCAGTACGCGCGTTTTGCACCAGGTGAACGCCTGCAAACCGGTACGCTCGCCTCACCCGCTGAAACCTGGCTGGAGCTACGTTCCATCTCCGTTTCGTAAATAAATACCGATATTCTCTGCCTATTCATCCTGAACAGAAGCATTTCCTCGGAGTTTCATCCAGTGACGGCGTGCCGGGTGTAACTTGCCCGGCTTTTTCAACCATGATAGAATTTCAGTGTTCCTCATCGGGTTTTTTATGAAAATCATCCTCAAATTGTTTCTCACGTATAAGCCGCTGCTCCCTGCTCACGCGGTTGGCAGCGAGTGTGAAATTGAGGTTGAGTCTGGCAGCAAACCTGTTGAGATACTGGCCCAATTTGGGGTACCGGTCACTGAAGAAACGGTGATCCTGATCAACGGGCGCACACCCGCCGATCCGGAATCCAGTTTGTGCGAGGGGGATGTTTTGTGTGCTTTCCCGGTTGCGGCCGGGGGCTGATCAATCACGACCATAAGGGAGGTACGTTATGTACGGATGGCATGGAAAACTCTTGAGGGTAAATCTCAATACACTTTCCTGGCAAGTTGAACCCATTGATCCAAAAATACTGCGCGACTATCTTGGCGGGCGTGGTCTGGCGGTGCATTACATCAGCAAAATGATGGATCCAAAAGTGGATCCCTTCTCCCCGGAAAACCCGCTCATCATGGCCACCGGACCGCTTACCGCTACGCCGGCTCCCACCGGTAACCGGTATATGGTTGTAACCAAATCCCCTCTTACCGGGGCGTTGAGCAATTCCAACTCCGGCGGATACTTCCCCACCGAGATGAAGCGCACCGGCTTCGACATGTTCATTTTCGAAGGCAAAGCTGAAAAACCGGTTTATCTGTGGGTGAATGATAGCCAGGTTGAAATTCGTTCTGCCGAACACCTGTGGGGGAAAACCGTACCCGTCACCGATGCGACTCTGCTGGCTGAAACCGATCCCAAAGCCAAAGTGGCCTGCATTGGCCCTGCCGGTGAAAACCTGGTGCGCGTTTCCAGCATCATGAACGATATTGGCCGGGCAGCCGGGCGATCCGGCGTGGGCGCGGTGATGGGCAGTAAAAATCTCAAGGCGGTGGTGGTACGCGGCAATATCGAACCGGTACTGTATCAACCTGAAGAAATGAAAACCTTCTGCAGCGAAATGTCAAAACGAATCGGCGATATCTACAAAGCCGGCGCTGCCATGCGTGTGTACGGCACCTCATACGTTCCTCCCATTACCAATGAACTGGGTATTTTACCTACACGTAATTTTCAATCCGGTCAGTTTGAAGGCATCGAGGGTCTGATGCCCGAGGTGCTGCGCCAGAAGTATCTGGTGCGAAATAAAGCCTGCTACCGCTGCCCCATCGCTTGCGGGCGCGTGACCAAAGTGGATGAAGGCAAATACAAGGGCGAAGGCGAAGGCCCCGAATATGAGACCATCGCTGCCATGGGCTCTGACTGCGGAATCGACAGCATGGCTGCCGTGACGGTTGCGAACTACATCTGCAATGAGCTGGGTCTGGATACCATTTCCACCGGTATGACCATCGCCTGTGCCATGGAGATGTATGAAAAAGGACTCATCCCCGAAGAAGAGATTGGCATGCCGCTGCGATTTGGCGACGCGGATGCCATGATCGAGCTGGTGAAAAAGGCCGCGTATCGGGATGGTTTTGGCGAGAAAATCTCGCAGGGCAGCTATCGCCTGGCCGAGTCATACGGTCACCCGGAATTTTCCATCACCGCCAAACGGCAGGAATTCCCTGGCTACGATCCGCGCGGGTCAAAAGGCATGGGCCTGCTGTACGCCACCTCCAACAAGGGCGCCTCGCATATGGCCGGCGATATGGCGTACGTGGAAGTATTCGGCACCCCTGAAAAAATCGACTCACTCACGTATGAAGGCAAACCCGAACTGGTGATGCGTTTTGAAGACTGTTTCGCGTTGATCGATTCAGCGGGTTTATGCGTTTTTCTGAGTGTACGCAATATGTTTGGTCCGAACGCCAAATTGTGGCCCACCAACCTGAAAACCATCATGAATATGGCCACCGGTATGGAATACAGCGAAGAAGACCTGTTGAAGACCGGCGAACGCATTTTCAACACCGAGCGCATGTTCCTGATCAAAGCCGGCTTCACCAAAGCCGATGACACCCTGCCGCCGCGCATCCTGCACGAGCCGCTGCCCGCCGGTGGAGCCAAAGGTCACGTTTTAGATCTGGATCTCATGCTGCCTGCCTTCTACAAGGCGCGCGGCTGGGACGAGAACGGTGTTCCCACCCCCGAGAGATTACAGGAACTCGGCATCATCTGACAGGTTTTATCCCACAGTAAAAAGGCGAGGGAAGATACCCTGGTATTTCCCCCGCATAAGTCTAATTTCAGCATCACAGGTTGATTGACAACGCATCTAAATAATCACAACAAAGGAAACTATGACCAAGATCTGTACCCTTCAGGAAGCTGTCGCCAATTACGTTCATGACGGCGACATGGTATACGCGGCCGGCTTCACGCACCTGATCCCCTTCGCGGCCGGACATGAAATCATCCGTCAGGAAAAGAAAAATCTGGTTCTCGCGCGCGCCACCCCCGATCTGATCTATGATCAGATGATCGCCGCCGGCTGCGCCCGCAAGATCATCTTCTCCTACCAGGGCAACCCGGGTGTGGGTTCGCTGCGCATCGCCCGCACTGCCATTGAACAGGGCCGCCTGGAATGGGAAGAATACTCGCACTTTGGCATGATCTCCCGCCTGCAGGCCGGCGCGACCGGGCTGCCGTTTATCCCCATGAACCAGACCGGTGCGGTGGATCTGGAAAAAGCCAATCCGCTGTATAAACGGGTACAGGATCCATACACCGGCAAAGAAGTGGTGGTCCTGCCACCCATCCACCCGGATGTAGCCATCATCCATGTCCAGCGCTGCGATATGCACGGTAATGCCCAGGTATGGGGCATCATCGGCGAGCAAAAAGAAGCTGCATTCGCCGCGGACCGCGTCATCCTGACCACAGAAGAAATCGTGGACGAATCAATCATTCGCTCCGATCCCAACCGCACCATCATCCCCGGCTTTATCGTCGACTGTGTCTGCCACGTGCCTTACTGCGCGCACCCCTCATACACTCAGGGCTATTACGACCGTGACAACGATTTTTATCTCAAATGGGATGAGATCAGCAGCACCGAAGAAAGCACAAAAGCGTATCTGGATGAATGGGTGTACGGTGTGAAAGACCGCGAAGAATACTGGCAGAAACTGAGCCAGGAGACCCGCGACCGCTTACAGGTAAAAGAACGCATGAGCGCCCCTGTCAATTATGGAGATTATTAAGATGACCTACACAGCAGCAGAACTGATGATTATCAACTCCGCGCGCATGCTGCGCGACGGTGATGCCGTGTTTGTGGGTGTTGGGCAGCCAAATCTGGCCTGCAACCTGGCCCGCCGCACCCATGCCCCCAATCTGCTGATGATCTATGAGGCCGGCGTGATCGGCGCACAACCCGCCCGCCTGCCCCTCTCCATCGGGGATCCTACTCTGGTCAGCGGGGCTGCCTCGGTGTGCAGCATGTATGACATCTTCTCGTTCTATCTCCAGCGCGGCAACGTAGATGTGGGCTTTTTGGGCGGTGCACAGATCGACCGGTACGGCAACATCAACGCTACCGTCATCGGCGATTACAATCATCCCAAAGTACGCCTGCCCGGTTCCGGCGGAGCCATGGAAATTGCCGCCTGGGCCAAACGCTGCTATGTGATGACCCCGCACCAGAAGCGCCGTTTCCCTGCCAAAGTGGATTTTTGCACCTCGGCTGGTTTCCTCAGCGGAAAAGCGGACCGCGACGCCGCTGGTTTGTGCGGCAGCGGCCCCCAGGCAGTCATCACCAACCTGGGCATCATGGAACCCAACGAAAACGGCGAATTAATGCTCACCTGCATTCACGCCGGTGTGGAAGTGCAGTCTGTCAAAGACAATACCGGATGGGATTTGCTGATTGCCGATAAGTTGCGCGTGACCGATCCCCCCACCGCCGAAGAGTTGCGTATCCTGCACGAAGAACTGGACCCTGACGGGATATACTTACATTAAGGATGCTATGCCGGAGAACCTGGTTTCTGTATTAAGTACGATCCCCATCCCGGACCCCTGGCTGGAACGGCTGCGTCGCAACGCGCCAAAATGCCAGTTATCGGTGGTACCTGCTAATAAAGCAGAAGAGGTGCCGCTCGAGACGTGGCAGAATACGGATGTGCTGTTTACCTACCGCATCATTCCCCAGATGGAAAACGTTCCGCGGCTGAAATGGGTGCAGGTGTACCGATCGTCGATGGAGCACGTGCTTGAGAACCCGCTGCTCAAGAATGAGAATGTAAAATTTACCACGATGAGCGGAGCCCACGCCCCGCAGGTGGGTGAGTTCATCATGACCAGCATCCTCACCCTGGGCCACCAGATCCCGGAGATCGTCAACTACCACGGCAAACGCGAGTGGGACGTTAAACGCTGGCGTCAGTTCAAATCCGTTGAGCTGCGCGGCAGCAAGGTGGGCATTGTGGGATACGGCAGCGTAGGCCGCGAAGTAGCACGACTGATGCGCCCATTTGATGTCAAAATCCTGGCCTCCAAACTGGATGTGATGCATCCGGCAGACAGCGGCTTCACACTGGAAGGCAAAGGCGACCCGGACGGCAGCCTGTTTCACCGTCTGTATCCTCCGCAGGCCATCCGCCCCATGCTCAAAGAGTGTGATTTTGTGGTGGTGACGGTGCCGCTCACCGATCAAACCATGAATCTTTTTACCAAGGATGTGTATGAAAGCGTTAAGCCGGGTTGTTTTCTGGTCAGCGTGAGCGACCGGCGCATCACCCCATTTGATGCTCTCAACAGCGCCATACAGGAAAAGCATATCCGCGGCGCGGTGCTGGATGTGTTTGACGATGCCCCGCCGCCCCAGGACCATGCACTTTGGAAGCTGCCCAATGTCATTTTGACACCCCACCTGGCCTGGCGCAGCCCCATGGATTTTGATCAGGCTTTAACCCTGTTCTCCGAGAACCTGACCCGCTTCATGGAAGGAAACGATCTGTACAATCTCTACCAACCCGAAAGAGGGTATTAAATCAAGAAAAACGCTGGTGAGCGAAACTGCTCACCAGCGTTTTGTTTTAATCACCGCCCAGTTGCGGTTTGTTTTGCAGAATATCCTCAATCCGCTGCATCACCTCATCGGTCAATTTGGGAACCACCTCAAGGGCTTTCATATTTTCGTGTACCTGCTCAACACGGCTGGCTCCGGTGATGGTGGTACTGACGTTGGGATTCTTCAACGTCCAGGCCAGTGCCAGTTGCGCCTGGGTGCATCCCAGGTCAGCCGCCAGCGGAGCAAGCAAACGTACTTTTTGCAGGATGTTTTCATTGGTGGCATCATCACGAACAAATTCATACCCTTTGAGAGCAGCACGTGAACCCTCTGGAATGCCGTTGTTGTACTTGCCGGTCAAGACGCCGGAAGCCAGCGGACTCCAGATGGTGGTTCCATACCCCAGTTCCTGATACAGCGGGGCAAACTCAATCTCAAATTTATACCGGTTGAGCATGTTGTACTCTGGCTGCTCCATGCTGGGCGGACGCAACCCATTTTGCCGTGCAATCGCGTCGGCCTGCATGATGCCTGCTGCGCTCCACATGGAGGTACCCCAATACAATGCCTTACCCTGGCGGACGACCTGATCCATGGCCCATACGGTTTCCTCAATCGGGGTATTGGGATCCGGTCGATGGCAAAAGACCAGATCTACATAATCCACCTGCAGCCGTTTCAGGGCTTTGTTCACCCCTTCGTAAATGTGCTTGTAGGACAGGCCACGGTCATTGGGTCCCTTGCCACCCCAGAAGATTTTTGTAGATACCACATAATTCTCTCTGGGCCAGGCCATCTTTTTGAGCACATTGCCCATCACCTTCTCGGCCTCTCCGTTGGCATATCCCTCAGCGTTATCAAAGTAATTCACCCCATACTCATAAGCGGCAGCCATGCACTGTGCGGCTACTTCCTGCCCTACCTGCCCCCCGTAGGTTACCCACGCCCCCAAAGACAACTCGCTCAGGCGCAGTCCGTACTTACCCATTTTGCGATATTCCATTGCTACCCTCCATGTATGAATAATCAGCCAGAATTGTTAACAATCATTTTACCTCAGGTGAAACCCCATCCATCAAATCGTTAGTATAATATGAAAGGTAAGAAGTTCAACCCGTCAAAGCAACTGTATCGCTGGGGGTACTCATCCCGGAAAAGGTGAAGCATTATGGATTTCCGCCAGGCAAGGTCTGAATACTTACAACTTCGGCATGCATTCCGGTCGGGGCAAATTACAGCAGAAGAATTTGAAAAGAAAGTCAACGCCATGATCATCCATGATCACGATCAACTGTGGATGATTGGGGTGAAGAGCGGCAAGTGGTACCGGCGGGTAGGCAAAACCTGGGTGGAGGATGTTCCGGAAATCCCTTCCTCGACCGAACCGGTAAAATCGACACAAAACCGCAAACAGCACTCCCTCAAAGAACAGTTCGATGCCGTCTATGCCGCCAAACCGATGGAAACCCCCAGTGAAAAATCATTCCGTCACCTCACTACCGGTTTTTCCGCGGCGTTTATTGTGCTGCTTTTACTGGCAGCCGCAGCCGCGCTGATGTTGACCGGTGTCATCGACCCTCCCGCGGCCCTCAGCAGTCTGTTTACAACCAGCGCAAATGAGACGGACGGGATCGGTGCAGCAGATACCGAGATCATCGCCACCAACCTTGCGGGAAATTTGGTCTCCCTGCCGGAAAGTGGGCTTGCCATCCCGGCTGAGCTTGCCAGACAAGATTTTTTATACTCCAAAGATATCCTCCGCACCTGGCAGTTGCGTGATGCCAGCAACGAACAACTAACATTCAAAAAAGACGGCACCCTGCGAGCTTTCTCGGAGGCAGACGGGTACGATTATTCCGGTTGGTTCTCGTTTGAGGACGATCACACTCTTCTGCTTTTCCTGGGTGACGGAGCGGTAAGATCCACTGTCTGGATTGATGCCGGTGTGCTGACCTTGGTCATCAACGATCAACCGCTGGTTTACGACCGGGTGGAATGATACGGGTGCAACCCAAGAGGTTGTATCTTCAGTCTGATTTCAGCCGGCTTTCACCTTTCGGCGGCTTCGCATAACCCAACGTATTTGGTACAATAGTTCTATGAAAGACTTATTCGACCACTCCATGGAACAGGATATGGAGCAGGATGCTCCTCTGGCCGCCAGGATGCGCCCGCGTACGCTGGACGAGATAGTGGGGCAGGAACACATCATCGGTGAGGGAAAACTGCTGCGCCGCGCCATCCAGGCCGACCGGATGTTTCAATCCATTATCCTGTTTGGCCCGCCCGGCACCGGAAAAACCACCCTGGCGCGGGTCATCGCCGAGCATACCAGCGCCCGCTTTGAGACGATCTCAGCCGTGCTGGCAGGAGTGGCCGAACTGCGCGAGGTGATCAACACCGCCCGCGAGCAGCGCCGTCTGTACAGAAAACGCACCATTCTGTTTGTGGATGAGGTGCACCGTTGGAATAAAGCCCAGCAGGATGCCCTGCTGCCGCACGTGGAGACCGGTCTGGTCACCCTGATCGGCGCTACCACTTCCAACCCATACTTCGAGGTGATCCGCGCGCTGGTTTCGCGTTCGCGGCTGTTTGAAATGCATCCGCTTCAACCAGCCGATCTGGACAAACTGCTCGAGCGGGCTCTCACTGACCCGGAGCGGGGATATGGGAGGCGCTCCATCCTGTTGGATGCCGATGCGCGTGCTCACCTGGTGGATCTATCCAACGGCGATGCCCGTAATCTGCTCAACGCGCTGGAACTGGCAGTGGAAAGCACGCCGCCCGGATCGGATGGCACGATCCACATTAACCTGGCCACCGCCGAAGAATCCATTCAGCGCCGGTCGGTGCAGTATGACAAGAACGGCGATTCGCATTACGACACCATTTCGGCCTTTATTAAATCAGTGCGCGGCTCCGATCCTGACGCGGCGGTTTACTGGCTGGCAAAAATGCTGACTGCCGGTGAAGACCCGCGTTTCATCCTGCGCCGCTTAATCGTTCTGGCTGGTGAAGATATCGGCCTGGCGGACCCCATGGGGATCGTGGTAGCCACCTCGGCCGCACAGGCTTTTGAGTTCATCGGCATGCCGGAAGGCGTATACCCCATCACCGAAGCCACACTGTACCTTGCCACCGCGCCCAAGTCCAACTCGGCCGGCGCGTATTTCAGGGCAGCCGGGCATATTGAAGAACACGGCCTGGGCGCGGTGCCTACTCACCTGATGGACAGCAACCGCGATGCCTATGGACTGGGCCACGGCGCTGGGTATGAATATCCGCACTCGTTTCCGGGACACTTCACTCCCCAACAATATCTGCCCGTTGATTTACAGGGTCAGACTTTTTACAAACCCTCGGATCAGGGTTATGAAGCTATGATCGCCGAGCGTGTGGCGGTCTGGCGTCAGAAGCAGGCGGAAGGATTGCTGGAGAAAGCTAAAGCCAAAGGTCAGCCGGTCAGCATATCCAGTAAACCCTCATCCAATTCGAACAATCCATCCAAATGAATCAATTCAGCCTGAACGGCTGTTTATGGGTAGATCTGGAAAGAAATATATCGAATGAAGCAAACACAATTGAATACTTTTTGGAAACTGCGCCTGACTGTGATCGTCTGGTCAGCGGTGTTTCTATTATCTGCGTGTCAACCAGGAGCCGGCAATCAGTCTACCCCTTCTGAAATCGTAGCCGCACAGGCGCCCTCTGCAACCCTCCTCCCAACTGCCCATTCGTCTGCGGATCCATCCCTCTCAGCGGAGACAGCAACCTCTACATCACAGCCTTCTCCCACTGCTTCGGATACCCCTGCCCCGACCGCATCACCCACCGAGGATGCGGGCTTTTCCTTTGTGGTCAACGGCGATACAGCCTACCATGCCGGTGAAGGCGAGTTTGATACACCTCAATATTTCCGGGGGATGGCAGAGAGCATCGCCAACCTGCCGGATGCGCGTTTTCTGGTCAGCGTGGGCGATACGGATTTTCCGGCTGATACGCGCTGGACGCTGGACAGGTACTTGGGAGAGGTTTTTTTGTGGTTCCCAGCGGTGGGCAACCATGAGCTGTACCCGGACGCCATGGATTGGCTGAATGCCTACCCTTACGACCTGAACGGGGACGAAGAGCCCAACATCGTCAACCATGGACCAGCCGGCTGCGAGAACACCACTTACTCATTTGACTACCAGAATGTCCATATTGCGGTGCTTAATATTTACTGTGATGTCGATAATCAAATGCGCACGGACGGAGCGATTGTGGATCACCTGTACAACTGGCTCAAAGCCGATCTGGAGGCAACCGACCGGGAGCATATCTTTGTGGTGGGCCACGAGGCGGCTTTTGCTCAGCCGGATGAAGATGCCAGTATCGTACGATGGGAGGGTGAAGGGTTGGATAAATACCCGGTCACACGCGACCGCTTCTGGGCATTACTGAAAGAATATGGCGTCGTCGCCTACCTGCATGGGCACTCGCACAGTTACAGCATCACCGATATTGACGGGGTCTGGCAGATCGATACCGCCCACTCGATGGGCGCCCGCCAGCAGGCTACCCGCAGTACCTATGTGGTCATCCATGTGCAGGGTTCCAGCATTACTTATGAAACCTACCGCGCGGATAACATCACCGAGCAGTACGAACTTACTCACCAGGGCGTATTGCGCTGAATAAAAAGAAACCGCCGGGTCCAGGTTATTTGGATCCGGCAGTTTTTCGATTTATGATATCAATTTATTCCACCAGCAGACGCGATCGAATGACGATCTCCAAGCCATTACGCAGCAGATTGGATACCGGGCAGCCCTGATCAGCTTCCTGCACGATACGCTTCAGCTCGGCTTCACTCAATTTCTCGGCCTGTACCTCAACTTCAAGCTGCATACGCACAATTTTGAAACCGCCGCCTTCCTTGGGATCCATCACGCAGGCAGCCTGTGTGTGCACCACATCGGGTTCAAAACCATTTTTCTTCAACGTGCTTGAAAGCGCCATGCTGAAACAGGCCGCGTGTGCCGCAGCCAGCAGTTCTTCGGGGTTACTGCCCTCTTCATTTTCAAAACGGGTTCGAAAATCATACGGGGTTTCAGATAATGCACCGCTGCTGGTGCTCATCATCCCGTCACCCTCGCGCAGGGTTCCATTCCAATACGCTTCAGCCGTTCGAATGATCGAATTCATTGTCCACTCCTGTGATCGATACCTGTTCAATTACGCTCAATAAGCGTAATTCTACCGCGTCAGGTGGGATGAATCGGTCATTCGGTCGACATTCTTAACGAAACTTAATCTGAGCGGATTATTCCACCAGTTCGTCTTTGCCTTTTTTGTTGAACTTGCCGCGTTCTTCGGTATTCAGAATCCGTTTGCGTATGCGGAAATTGAGCGGGGTGATCTCAAGCAGCTCATCCTCGCTCAGGTATTCAATGGCTTCATCCAGACTGAACTCACGTGGGGTGGTCAGACGTACTTCAATATCGCGGATGGACTGGCGCATATTGGTGAGGTGTTTCTTTTTGCAGACGTTGATGGTCACATC
>DAISXR010000018.1:0-6359 GCA_036825755.1 Anaerolineaceae bacterium | reverse complement strand
CCGCGCCCCGACACCATAAAGGTATTGGCATTATCGGTTTCTTCCACGCGCAGGGCAATATTGTTGCGCAGCTCGCGCAGCAGGCGTTCACGCAGTTTGCGAGAGGTGCTCCACTTGCCTTCTTTACCGGCAAACGGCGAGGTGTTGACCCCAAAGGTCATCTGCACGGTGGGAGCTTCTACAAAAATGGGCGGAAGTGCAACCGGGTTTTCCGGATTGGCCAACGTCTCGCCAATGCCCACACCTTCCAGCCCGGCGATGGCCACGATCTCACCCGCAGCAGCGCTCTCCACTTCCAGCTTCTGCAAACCGTCAAACACATACAGATAGCGCGCCCGTTCCGGAAAAACCTGCCCATCCAGATCGATGCGCGCCATGGCTTCATTGGCATGCACGGTACCGGCAAAGATACGACCAATGGCCATATTTCCGCGGAAATCATCGTATGATAAATTGGCGATCAGGATTTGCAGGGGTGCATCGGCATCCACTTCCGGCGCGGGAATGTTGTTCAAAATGGCATTAAATAGCGCACCCAGATCGGGATCCAGTTCGGGCGTTAGTCCGGCCTGCCCGGTGATGGCGTTGGCATAGATAATGGGGAAGCTGGCTTGAGTGTCGTTGGCGCCCAGCTCGATGAATAAATCAAAAGTGGCATTCAAGGTGGTATCGGGCTCGGCATCCTTGCGGTCCATCTTGTTGATCACCACCACAGCCGGCAGACCTTTTTCGAGGGCCTTTTTCAGCACAAAACGGGTCTGGGGCATGGGACCTTCCGCAGCATCCACCAGCAGAAGAACGCCGTCCACCATGTTCATGATGCGCTCCACTTCACCGCCAAAATCGGCGTGACCGGGAGTATCGACAATGTTGATTTTTACCATCTCGCCGGTGGCCGGGTTGGGAATGGAAATGGAGGTGTTCTTTGCCAGGATGGTGATCCCGCGCTCCCGCTCAAGATCATTCGAATCCATTACACGTTCCACCACCTGTTGATTGGCGCGGAACGTACGTGCCTGCCGAAGCAGTTGATCTACCAGAGTTGTTTTTCCATGGTCTACATGGGCAATGATCGCAATGTTTCGAAGATCGTTTCTTTTTACCAACATACAAAAACCCTTTCACCCTCTCGATAAGACGAACGAACAATAATATCAAATTCCGGGCAGATTGAACAGGGGTCTGATCAGGCGCTGTCGACCCCAATGTTGTAATATCATTTCATGGGGTGAGATGTTTTTCCTCACCATCCACAGCAAAGGAACCTCCAGCGCCTAATTTACAGTCGTGAAAGCGCGGTTATAATAAGCCGGACAGCTTATGACCACTCAACCGTTTTCACAACCATCTACCAGAGATTCATTTTTCAGCAGCCTGTTCACCCAGTGGCGAGATTTCTGGCGACACGCCGGGTGTGCCTTGCCCAGGGGCAAATGGCTGGCTGGTTTACTGCTCGTGATGCTGGCAGCCGCTTTAGCGCGTGTGACAGCCGTGTTTATGCAGCCCATGACGCATGACGAATCCTATACCTTTATCGCTTTCGCGTCGCAGTCACTGCCCAACCTGCTCAGTGATTATCACCTGCCCAACAACCACATCCTTAACTCGGTGCTGATTCATTTTTCAACAGGCATGTTTGGCAATGGCCCGTTGGCAGTACGCTTACCAGCCGTATTAGCGGGTTTGCTGACGGTGGCAGCGGTGTACCTGCTGGCTCGTGCTCTGTATGGTGACGGGACAGCCCTGTTGGCTGCGTCCATCACCGCTTTCCTGCAAGCGCAGATCGAAATATCGATCCTGGCACGAGGTTACAGTTTGCTGGGGTTGCTGGTACTGCTGGAAATGCTATTGGCGATTTATTTACGCCGTCATCAAAACTTTTGGGGCTGGCTGTTCTTCGCGATGCTGGGCGCGGCTGGTTTCTTCACCGTACCCATCATGCTGTATCCCATCGGGGTGATTGGCATGTGGTTGGCTTTGTGCGCTGTGTTCAATCAAATCGGAGCGGGTTACAAAAATCACTGGCGTTTTCTGGAGTGGCTGGCCGGAACCGCGCTGCTGACCGGTGTGATCACCGCCATTCTATATTTGCCTGCGGTCTTGGGCACAGGTATGGATGCCCTGATCCATAATCCTTTTGTCGCTCCCCTCTCAACCGAGGAGTTCCTGTCTCTGCTGCCAAATCGAATCCGGGAAATCTGGCATATCTGGCAGGAGGGTATTGGTCTCTCCATCTGGCTGCTGGTTGCGGGTTTTTTGCTGTCCATCTTCTTTGCGCACCGCACCATCACCGGAAAAATCCCTCCGCAAACCGGCCTGTTATGGATCCCACTGGTAGTGGCTGTGCAGCACCCCAACCCCTGGCCTAAAATTTTCATGTATCTGCTGCCAATGTTGATTATCTGGGGTGTGGGTGGTTGGTTTGAACTCGCGCGCCGTCGATTCAACCGAAAAATGCTAAATATAGCATCGGTCAATCTGGCCGCTGCTATATTGACCGCAGTGGTCATCACACTGAGTGTCGCACGTGATCTTCCGCAAGCGTTGGAATTACCCCTGGTTCCGGGCGAGGTGGAGCAGGCAACCGAGGCGATTGTGGAACTGTATCAACCCGGTGACGCTCTGCTGGGCGCATCGCCCAACGACGCGCCCTTGTGGGTTTACGCTTATATGCGGGATATCCCCAAATCGGCTTTTTCACACCTGGAAGATCGCACCATCCAGCGGGCTTTCGTGATGGTCAATCCCGCGGAAGGGCAGACCATCGAAACGATACTGCATGAGCGTAATCTGGATCCGGGCAACTTTAATCTGGACACCGCGGAATCCATCTTTGATATCGGCACCACACAGGTCTTCCTGATAACTGGCGTTAATCCGTAATGGGGCATGGCATCATATTCGGGGGTTTGCAGATCAGCAAATACTTTGTTTGAACACGAATGATGCTTTATGGGTCATTTGCCAGAAAAAAGGAATTCTATCTGTTTTCAACCTCACCATCATCAAACGCAACACCAAACGTGTTCTCAATCACACCGGGTAACAGCGAATAAACTGAACACCCCATCATCAACTCGATCTCTTGCTTAATCCTTAAAAAGGATTTCCACTTTTCAATTGAGTAATCATTTACGCCCCGCCGAATGGCGACATCTATTAGCCGTTTTTCGACCAGACAGAAGCCATTTGGGTCCGCCAGCGCATCACATAATTGGAGCAAGTGATCATAGATCGAGTACTCGATACCAGCCAGGTATTTTTCAACAAAATCAAGTTCTTCTGGTGAACAATCCCATTGTCCTGAACCCGCATGGACATTTCGAACTGGAAAAGAATGGGTTAAGCAAATACGGGCGGCATCATCATACCTGTTCTCTTGCAAGAACCGGTAACCGTCGAGTGTATGCCGAAGATCGGTAACCCCCTCCTGCCGTCCTATGTCGTGTAGAAGGCCCATTACATAAGCCGTCGAAGAATCGATGATCGGAATCCGTTCGGCGATCAATTCGGCTGCCTGAGCCACGTACCGGCTGTGGATTACCCATGGGCCTGGATGACGTTCTTCCGCCCTGGACAGCATCCGAAGTGCCTCTGAACGAGTTGGTACCCTCATCTTTCTGTCCATTTCACCACTCCTTTCAGGTTTCAGGATGAAACGTGGCACCATCAGGGTAACCGCAGGTGGATGAGAAACACCTGCGGTCACCAGTTTCAATTGTCGCAGCGATACCTTGATCAGGCAGTTGGCCGGTGATACACCTTTCCCTTGCCTTGCAGCCGTAAACCCTCTTCCAGGTTCTGGTATGGGTAGCTCTCCGGGTTGTTGATCAGCGAGCTGGGCGCATCCACGTCGATGATGGTGCTGCTGATGGGTTCGAAATCCGCCCGGTAATGGTTGGTGCTCTTCAAGACCAAAATCTTCATCTGCGTGGGATCACAGCCTACCACACGCATGAAGTCCTGATCAAAGATCTGAATGCGGTAGGATGCCACCACCACATGCACATTACCCGTGCGAAGGTGAGCCATCTTGCCCAGGTTCGATTGGGTTCCACGCAGCATCTCGCTGTGGCACAGAAAATCTCCGTCATGCACCTGCACCACCTCAAACCGACCGTGAAACGGAGTATGCCCTGGGGTCAGCTTGCCGCCCAGATCCATCTCCAGCACGGCCCCTTGCCCGGCCTTATGCGCCAAAGATGCAGCTTCAGGATCAAACACCAGTGCAATGGCGGATTCAGGCGCGTTTTGCTTCACCAGTTCGTTCATGATCCACACCGTATCGGAGCTGGCGCCGCCGCCCGGGTTATCCTGACCGTCGGCCAGAATGACCGGTTTATCGGCCGTTTTTGCCAGTTCAATGGCCTGGGCCACTGCTTCGGCGGGTTTGGGCAGATCGCTGCGGAACTCATCCTCCAATTCCAGGGCTTTGTTAAGCAGTAGATCAGCGGCCTTTTGGGCTGCTTCCTGGGTGGAAGCGTAGGCAAACACCGTCGGTCCCATGTGAGGAACATCCGCTTCCACAAATCCCTGCATGACCGAAGCGGAAACAACCCGTTTATCCTTTTCAACTTCGTCAATCTCAGCGTACAGCTCACGGCTGGGTCGTTTGTTGGTCGCCAGGGTGGAACCGGGCATCAGGAAGGGCACCTTGTGGAAGGCTTTGAACAACGGTTTCCCATCCAGAATGTGCTGCAGTGCATCCGCACAGCGTACACCGGTTTCGTAAATATCGATATGCGGGTAGGTCCGGTATCCGATCAAAACATCGGCTGAATTGAAGAATTCAGGTGAAATATTGCCGTGCAGATCCAGAGAGGTGACGATCGGGATATCCCCCACCACCTCACGTACCAGGCGGATGGTTTCTGCTTCTCCCTCCTGGAAAGGATCGAACACCATGGCTCCGTGCAGATCCAGATACACGGCATCAAAAGGCCCATTGGCTTTGATCCCATCGGTGATCAGGCTGACAAGCTGATGAAATACTTTACCGTTGACCGGCGCTGAGGGTTCAGCTTCACCGATCTTGGCGATGGCAATCACCTCATGCCCCAGTTCCTCAGCCCGGTTGTAAAAACCGCAAATCGAGTTGTTGAATTTCTGATGCCGAAAGACCTGTTCGAATTCTTTACCCACATAAATTCCCGACAGCATGGCGCCCCTTGCTGCGAAGCTTTCGTAATCGGTGGGGATGGGAGAGAAAGTATTGGTTTCGTGTAAAAGTGCTGCCAGAGCTATACGTGCCATTGGTTCTCCTGTGATCGGTAACAATATTGAGTTGGTTAGGCGGAAACCTGATAAAATGATCTGCAGGGCCGCATTCAGGATTGGCGACCCCATCCAAATCCGGTGACGTCTTTACGGCGCACAAAGCCTAATTATACCGCCCATCAGGCAGTTTCTTCAGCCTGTATTCCTTCATCCGGTTCGCTTGACGGGATATCTACTGACATGTATACTGATATTGTTTGTAATCAGCATCAGTCAAGTGGAGGATATTTTGGGCGAAACACTAGCAGAAAACATCGCACAGACCATTCGAGACGATATCATCGAAGGTAGATTGGGTATCCATACCTTCCTAACGGAACGCGAACTGGCAGCCCGTTTTTCGGTCAGCAAGGCGCCTGTGCGCGATGCGCTGCACCGCCTGTGCCAGGAAGAATACCTGGTCAGTTTTGCCCGAAAAGGCTACATGGTCAACATCCTGTCTGCCGATGAGTACGTGCAAATCCAGCAGGTGCGAATTCACCTGGAAGAGTTGAGCATCAAACTGGCCATCCAGAATGCCAGCGATGCAGAACTGGACAGCCTGTCCGATATCATCTCGCAGCAAAGCCTTGAAAAGAACCCCTACAAAACCAGCAATACGCGCTTTCATATGCGCATGGCTGAATTGAGCAGAAACCGCTACCTGGTGACACATCTTTTTTCCATGCTTGGCGCGGTTGCACGAGCAGTGATTGTTCAGGTGGGCGTCAATGAAACCACCCACACCGAAAACCATCAGCGCATTGTCGATGCGCTGAAAAAGCGGGATACGCAGGAAGCCATCCAGGCCCTTCACGATGATATCGAAGAGATGGAACTGCGCATGGGCGCCATCCCGCCACGGGCGTAAATCAGGCAACATAACCATATCAGACTCAGCTTCAGACCGGCATGCCGGTCTGATTTTTTACCATTTCGCGGATCAAATCACACTGACGAACGAATGCGTTTGAATAAACAAAAAACCCCCGCGTTGGGGGTTTCCCTTTTTGGCGTAAACGCCTGGCTGTTTTGTGTGAGCGAGGAGGGGCTCGAACCCTCAACCAATGGCTTAAAAGGCCACTGCTCTGCCATTGAGCTAC
>DAISXR010000017.1:41198-52693 GCA_036825755.1 Anaerolineaceae bacterium | reverse complement strand
CATGTACGTTAATCATCGGGATTTCATTTTCATCTCCATCAGTTCGAGGTAGGCATGACGCAGGAAAAGTTGCCGGTAAAAGAGGGTAAACGGATTCTCATTTTGACCGCTGATGCAGGCTTTGGGCACCGCAGCGCTGCCAAAGCCATATCAGAAGCTTTGCAGGAAATGCATCCGCAGGAGTGCCAGGTTGAAATGGTGAACCCGTTGCAGGATAAACGCGTGCCATTACTGCTGCGAAAAAGCGGCGAAGATTATGACCGGCTTGTGAGGGTGATGCCGAGTTTGTATAAACTCGAATATGACATGGCCGATTCAACTGCCACCAGCGCAATGGTGAACAGCGCACTGTCGGTGATTTTGTTTGAGGTGATGAACGATCTGGTGAAGAAATACCAGCCGAATGCCATCGTGACGCCTTACCCGCTGTATCAGGCGCCATTAGCGGCTGTGTTTGCGCTCACTCAACGGGATATCCCCCTGTTGACTGTAGTGACTGATCTGGCGCCTGTGCACCGCTTATGGTTCAACAGGGCGGCTGACCTGTGCCTGGTTTCCATGCCGGCCGTTCGTGATCAGGCGATTGAAGCGGGGCTGCCACCGGAAAATGTGGCTGTGACTGGCATTCCGGTACGTCCAAAGTTGGTGAGGAATCAGGCAGAGCGACCTGCTGTCAGACAGAAATTGGGTTGGGATCCCCATAAGATCACTTTGCTGGCTGTGGGCAGCAAAAGGGTGAGGAATATGCCGGGGATTCTGCAGGCGATCAATCACTCGGCGCTGCCGGTGCAACTGGCGGTGGTGACAGGTGGAGACGAAGCGCTGTACAACCAGTTGAAAGAGGTCGAATGGCATCTGCCGATCCATCTATATAATTTTGTGGAAGACATGTCGGAGATGATGCACGCCGCGGACTGCGTGATTTGCAAGGCGGGCGGTTTGATCGTGACCGAATCACTGGCCTGCGGACTGCCCATTCTGCTCACCGATGCGATCGCAGGCCAGGAGACCAGCAATGCCCGTTATGTGGTGGATGGCGGCGCAGGAGAGATGGCAGAAACACCCCTGGACGGCCTGCAAACCGTATACCACTGGTTGGCCAACGATGGTGAAGTACTGAATCTGATGAGCCATAATGCCAGAATGTTGGGTTATCCAAACTCGGCTTATGACGCTGCCAACCTGACCTGGGAAGCCGCCCAGTTTGGTGCCAGTATCAAAACCGACCGCCGCTTTGTGGATGTGATTGACCGATTTATCAAGCGCCTGCAAAAGGAGCGCGCGATTTGAAATCGTTGAATTTCAATAAGGTTACAGGAAATTTGGTTTATGGAAATTGCCAGACAGAATTTAGAAAACTTGGTGAAGGGAAACCGGCCAAAAATTGGACTGGCCCTCAGCGGGGGCGGGGCGCGGGGTCTGGCGCACATTGGTGTGTTAAAGGAATTCAAGAAGGCCAATATCCCAATCGATTTTTTGGCCGGTACCAGTATGGGTGGACTGATTGGAGCTGCTTACGCGGCTGGTATTGAACCTGAACAGATTGAGGAAATCGCACGGCGGTATTCCAGTACCCGGCGCCTGATGCGGCTGATGGATCCAACCGTTCCGCGGCATGGTTTGTTTCAGGGAGATACCCTGCACTCCTTTTTCCGTAATATTCTATCGGAACTCCAGTTTTCTGATCTGCGCATCCCACTCACTCTGGTTGCAGTTGATCTGGATACCGGCCGTGAGGTTCGTTTATGCGAAGGGAATGTGGCCGACGCCGTTCGTTCCACTGTATCGCTCCCGGGGATTTTTGCTCCTTTTGAACGAAACGGTTCCAGATTGGTCGATGGCGGTCTGCTGAACAATTTGCCATCCGATGTGGTGAGAGAAATGGGCGCGGATCAGGTCATTGCGATTGATGTGGCCCACGAGGAAATGAATCCCTTCTGGCACACACTGGAAAAGAAACCGTTTGTGATCGGCACCCTGGGCGGTCTGGTAGCCGTATTGGGAGATTCACTGGAGATCATGATGCGCCAGCAGCGGGATCTGAAACTTCAGCAGTGCCCGCCGGATTTTTTGCTGCGTTTGCCCATCCCGCCGGATATCAGTGTGATGTCAGGGTATCATCGCGCCGACGAATTGATCAAACTGGGAGAAGAATCCGCGCAGACTTTGGTTCTTGAAATAAAGACCAGACTTCACATGAATGAGTAAGCACGATTTATGTGAAAAAAATCAGGGAGCGAGAAATCGCTCCCTGTTTCTGTTTGCTGAATTTGCCTGATTACTCGGACTGTACTTTTTTGTCGCGTCGGAAGATGGTGCCTGGCTGCCAGGGCGTCCCCAAAGCGGGTAAGATCCAGCGGTCGAGACCCCACCATCCCGCAATTTTCCAGGCCAGTACCAGGAACACAGCCAGCGGGAACATCACCGGGCTGGAACTGGCCGTGCCGGCCATCATAAAGTTCCAGTTCAGAAAACCGCTGAAAAAGGCAGCAATGCCGGTAAAAGCTCCCAGCAGCAGACCCAGGCCTACCAGAATTTCACCGGCCGTGATCACCTTGGCGAACCAGGTATAGCTCTGGTTTGCCAGCATGGTCTCCAAAAAGTCGCGGTACCAACCAAAGGCAATCAGCGGACGCGCCGGCGCATCGGGGATTGCAACTGCGCGTTCCCAGAAACCTTTAAGGGCTTCACCCGTGCTTACCCAGCCAGGGTTGGACAATTTTCCAATACCTGATTCAAGCCAGGTATACGCCAGATATAATCGTACGATGAGCCAGATCCAAGCCCAGCGTGTTTGAGAGAACAGAGCCTGTAAAAAGGGCGGGTCGGTAAACGTAACATTATTTTCCCGTTTGGATACCATTCAACCTCCTATTAGTATGACTTTGCTCTTTAATTTCACCAATCCTGCTAATCGTAGCAATATAATCTGAAGATTGCATGAGAGAGTTCCATCATCTGTTTCTTATTATTGGCATTTTAGATTAATGCTATATTAATTTAGACAACATTTATCTAAATTAGTTTAATTGATTATATTCAAAAGACTGTCATACAAACAGAATAATCTCGCCGTAAATAATGCTGGCGAGACAGGCCAGGGAAACGGATATATCTGAAAGACAAACTCAGGTTAAGCCGGGTTAATCAGGCTCCGAATAACTGGCGATGGTTAACTCAAACCAATCCGTCAACAGAGTCCCGTTTTCACCCAATGCCTGCTCAACGGCCTGCCGGTAGGACTCGAGGTATGATTTCAAGTTCGCAGTGGTAATCTGACGAAAAGTAATCAAATCCCCGATCCAATTCAAGTCCTCCTGCAGAAAATCCAGATTACCCAGTTTCAGGGCAGCGGATAAAGCTGCGCTCATCCACGTGTTGATCCGGTTGAGCGGCTCAATATTCAGGTGAAGACCTGCCAGCAATTGACCCAGTACGGTTTCAATGCGGGATTGGTGTTCGGTGTAAAGCGCGGCGATGTGTAAATATTCCGGGGTGGGGGGCTCAAAGAGATTTATCTCCGTGGGTTTTTGAAGCAACAGTTCAATTGTTTCGATGGACTGCATGAGATCTTCGCCCAGGAAACTGGCAGGGATTTTTGTTCGCAGCGATGGAATCCGGTTAAAAACGAGCCCTCCGTAACCCAATGGGATGTTCACTCCCCCAAGCAGAAGCGCGACTTGCTGCAAACTGACCGCCGTACTGAGTTGCTGGGCAGTCAGAATGATCAAATCGGGGTGGACAGCAGCGATGGTTTGCCCCATTTGCTCAACAGGTACATTGGCGTCCAGGTAAACGACTTTAAACCCTCGCCGGCGAAGTAGCAAGGTCAAAAACAACGCCGGAAAACTGTGCCATTCTCCAGGCGGGCAGCCGATCAAAATGGTTTGCGGGCGGGTGGGTTCGGGTGAGGTTGAAATCAACGTGCCCACTCGCTGAATGGCCAGAGCAGTAGCGAAGTGTTCTTGTTGAACAGAAATTTTTCCCTCATACCATAAATGCCCGATCTCACAAATACCTTCGCGTAAGATCTTATCGCAGGCTGTTTCCACGGGATAGAGCACAAAAGCCTGTGAAGCAGCCGCAAATGCCCGCGAACTGTCAAAGTTCAGGCAGGCATTCACCCATTCTTCCCGCAGATGATCCAACTGGCTGGGGCTTGCTGTGCCGAAGACGTCTGGCATTACAAGAGAAACCTGCTTCTCCAGCAGGGGATCCTGGCCGGACGCAATCTGGCTTTTCCAGAGATCGGCAGCGTTGCTGATGCTGAGGCCTTCCGACTGGCGGACCAGCAGCCATTTAATAACCTCGATGTCATAGTCCGAATACAGCCGGTGACCGCCTGGCGTTCGCTGAGGGTTGGGTAACCCGTAACGTCTTTCCCAGGCGCGAAGAACATCTGCGTTTAAATTGGTTTCCTGCAACACCCGGCCCATATTGTATAAAGGTGTACGGTTGATCAATTATTCATTCCCTTACCGCCGGGCTGGAATTTACAGGGCGGGCGCCTTTCAAAAAGATTTCTTAGCTTGAGTTTAGCATTTTGTCCATATTTTGTCAATATATATTGGAAAATATATTGACAAAAATTATAAATCTGATATGATTAGTATGATAATAACGATTAGAAACTGAGAGAAGGATGAAAAATGAAAAATTTGGTTAGACAAATCACTGTGGTGATCTCCATACTGGTGACTCTGGTTGTCAATATTCTGGCAAACGCGCTTCCGTTGAATGGGCTGAATACCGGGGAGATTTCTGATCGCTTCAATGTATATTTTGTTCCTGCCGGGTATGTGTTTTCAATCTGGGGTTTGATTTATATCGGTTTGATCGCATACGGGATCTTTCAGGCGCTGCCCTCGCAGCGCGAAAACCCGCGCCTGCAGGCAACCGGTTGGTGGGCAGTTCTTTCAGGGCTGGCCAACAGCCTGTGGATATTCCTGTGGCATTATGAGCAGTTTCCGCTGACCATTCTGGCCATGCTGGGGCTGCTGGTTTCACTGATTGTGATCTATTTGCGGCTGGGCGTTTCACAGAAAAAGGTTTCTCCGGGGGAGCGCTGGATGGTGCATCTGCCGTTCAGCATCTATCTGGGATGGATCACCGTAGCAACTGTGGCCAACGTAACATCACTGCTCGACTATCTGAACTGGAATGGCTTTGGAATTGCACCCGAAGTATGGATGGCAATCATGTTGGGTGCCGTGCTGGTGATCACATCCGCCATGCTGATCACACGGCGTGACGCAGCTTACGCTGGCGTGATCTTATGGGCATTGATTGGCATCGCGGTCAAACACGCGAATGTGAGTGCGGTTTCCCTGCCCACCTGGGTGACCTTTGGGTTGGTCGTGCTCCTGCTGCTGGCAGTAACCTTGTTCAAATTCCCGCGGCTGACCAATCGAACCGTCTGAACTGGATTGTTTTGTTGAGGAGGTCATCCTATGCCAAAAGTAAACATCAACGCACCCGCGCCTGACTTTACGCTGAATGATTTCAACGGGACGCCGGTCACGCTTTCAGCGCTCAAGAATGTAGAGAATGTCCTGTTGGTCTTCAACCGCGGATTTACATGACCATTCTGCCGAATGCACATGGCGCAGTTGCGCCAGGACTATCCGGAGTTTGAAAAACGGCAGGCCCGCATCCTCGTGGTTGGCCCGGAAAACGCAGACGCCTTTGCGCAATTTTGGAAGGAAAACGATCTGCCATTCACCGGATTGCCTGATCCGACGGCCAGCGTCCTGAAGCTGTACGGGCAGGAGGTCAATCTGTTCAAATTTGGGCGCATGCCTGCCCAGGTGATCGTAGATAAAAAAGGGATCGCGCGATTTGTTCATTATGGACACTCAATGTCTGATATCCCTGAGAACGTTGAGGTGTTACAACTGTTGGATGAAATCAATCAGGAATATGGAGTCAAGCAATGAACATACTGGACATATTAAAATATGTTGCGGCAGGTGGCACTGCCCTGACCGGAATCGTCGCTTTCATCATGCCCACCGCGGCATACTCCATCACCGGGCTGCGCTCTGAGGGAAACCGGGGACTGTCTGAGATTCGCGCTGTGATGGGGGGACTGTTCATCGCTCTGGGTATCGCTCCATTTTTGCTGGGCGATTCTGCCTTTCAGGTGCTGGGGTTTGGCTATGCCGGGGTTGCGCTGGCGCGTATTGCCGCCATCTTTTTAGACCGCACTCCCACCAAATCCAACCTGGGTAATCTGGCAGTGGAGCTGGTATTCGCCGTCATTCTCCTTCTGCGAGGGTAGCCCTGTGACCGTGCGCATCCTCACCGACAGTACATGCGATTTGCCCGCTGAGGTTGTGAATCAACTGGAGATTCTCGTTCTGCCTATCTATATTCATGTTGGAGAGCGCGATTATCTGGATGGGATTGACATCACTCGTGAGGAGTTCTATTCCGATTTACCCCATTATCCAGTTCATCCGGGTACAGCGGTACCCTCGCCAGCCAAATTTCATGCCCTGTACGACGCACTGGCTGATGCCGGTGCAGACGAGGTGATCTCCATCCATATCTCATCATCGCTCAGCGGGATTATCGATGTGGCTCGTACGGCAGCTCAAGAGACCACTTCCACCAAGGTAACTGTGTTTGATTCGCATCAGCTCAGCCTGGGTACCGGTTTTCTGGTGAAAACCGCTGCTGACCTGGCGCAGCAAGGCTTAACCGCGTCCGAGATTTTGCCGCGCCTTGAGGAACAAATCAAACGCACGCATGTTTCGGCGGCTCTGAGCACGCTCACCTATCTGCGAAAAAGCGGAAGGATGAACGGCGTCATTTCAGCGCTGGGCGAACTACTTTCCATCAAACCCATCCTCACCATGTTCGATGGAAAAGCCATTGCCGAGAAGGTTCGCACACAGCAGAAAGCCATGGGCCGTCTGGCTGAAATGGTGCGCTCCTTCGCCCCGCTGGAACGAATCGCGTTTTTACACTCCGGGGCCGTAGAGGCTGCACACGCATTGAAAGCCATGCTTCAGGATGTGTTACCGGATCAGGAGATCTGGTTCGAGATGATCAATCCGGTGCTGGGGGCGCATATTGGTCCACAGGCGGTGGGATTTGCCTGCGTGAGCAGAGGAGAGGAGAGCAGTATATGAACTTTACACAGATTTATTGGGTCGGTCTGGGTGTAATTTTGGGAATGATGGCACTTCTGTGGCTGCTCAGTCTGAAGCTGAAAAACTCCAGCATTGTGGATATTTTTTGGGGCAGTGGGTTTGTCATTCTGAACTGGCTGTTTTTCTTTTTAACCCCTGATGGGCTGCCGGCGCGCAAGCTGATTCTGGGTGCCATGGTAACAATATGGGGTTTACGTCTGTCGTATTATATATTACGTCGAAATTGGGGCAAGCCGGAGGATTTTCGCTATCAAAAATGGCGACGTGAAGCGGGTGATAGCTGGGCGTGGAAGAGCTTTTTCAGGGTATTTTTATTACAGGGAATTTTATTATGGATTATTTCAACGCCCATGCTGGCTGCACAGATTCACCCAGGCTCGCAACACTTGACTGTTCTGGATGCGTTGGGCATACTGGCGTGGCTGATCGGATTTTTCTTCGAGAGTGTGGGTGATGCGCAGTTGGCTCGCTTTAAAGAGAAACCGGCCAATCGGGGCAAGCTGATCACCAGCGGAGTGTGGCGCTATACGCGGCACCCAAACTATTTTGGAGATTCAGCGCAATGGTGGGGCTTTTACTTGATGGCAGCCGCTGCCGGCGGTGTGTGGACCATCTTCAGCCCCATTCTGATGACCTTTTTCCTGCTGCGCGTTTCGGGCGTGGCGCTGCTGGAAAAATCCATGCAAAACCGGCCTGGTTACCAGGAATATATGCAGACCACCAGCGCTTTCATTCCCTGGTTCCCGAGGAATAAACCGCGGGCTGAGTGAGTGACTGCTCGGGTAAACGAAAAACTCATTTTTCCATTGCATTCTTCCGCCTGATGAAACCCCTGTATAATCAGGTATAATATGACTGACCGGTCACTTCACGGTCAGTCATATCTTTATGGAGAGAGACCTGTGCCTCTGCCTACTTTTTTCAACCTGACTGAAGAGAAACGTCAGAAGTTCCTGGATTGTGCAATCGACGAGTTTGCCAGCCACGATTACAACACCGCATCCATATCTAATATTGTCAGACGCCTGGGGATTGCCAAAGGAAGCCTGTACCAGTATTTTGAAGATAAAGAAGATTTGCATCATTATCTACTGGACCTGGCTTCAGAAAAAAAGACCGAATTGATGACCGGTTTTTCGCCCCAGAACACGGGTGCATCGGTACTGGAAACACTGAAGGGCCTGTTCAGGGTGATGGTCACATTTGAAATACGTTACCCAAAGCTGGCAGAAATCGGCAGCCGGGCGATCAGGAGCGGAAAACCTCTGCCTGGGGATATCGTGGATAAAGCCAGACAGGCCACACAGGAATACCTGAGAGACCTGGTTGAAAGCGGCAAGAAAACCGGCCAGATCCGGGCCGAGGTGGACTCCAATCTGGCGGCCTTCTACTTTTCCAGCGCGCTGGCTGCCATGGGTGAGTACATCAAATCGCGTTCGTATTACGGTTTTTCAGAGGGTGAAGCGGAGGAGAACCGGTTCAAACAGGCGCGACTGGAAAAGGCTTTTGATCAAATCATCGATATTTTTCAATATGGGATATCAAACCCATGGAATATGGGAGGGGCATAGCATGAACGACAATCTGACAGATAAAACCATCCTCATCACCGGTGCAAATTCCGGTATTGGCAGGGCAGCGGCGCTTCAATTAGCTGAACAGGGGGCCAACGTGGTGATGGCATGCCGCTCGATGGAACGCGGTGAGCAGGCACGCCAGCAGATCATTAACGCCACCGGAAATCCGCATGTTGAACTGATGCAACTTGACCTTGCATCGCGGGCATCCATTTGCCAGTTTGCGGATGCGTTTCTGGATCAGCATAAACAACTGCATGTGCTCATCCACAATGCCGCCAATTTTGATCACACGCTCAAAACACCGGTTCTGACCGAGGAGGGTATTGAAACTATCTTCGCCACCAATCACGTGGGCACATTCCTGTTAACTCACCTGCTTTTGGATGTGCTGAAAGCCAGCGCTCCCAGCCGGATCATCACGGTGGCTTCGAAGGGATTAACCGTGTTCCCCAATATCGATATTCAATTTGATAATCTGAACGGCGAGCGGAAATTCAGTACGCAGCAGGCTTATTATCAATCCAAGCTGGCTCAGGTGATGTTTACCTTTGACCTGGCTCAACGCTTAAGCGGAACGGGCGTCACGGTAAACTGTGTGCGGGTGACCAATGTGGCTATACCGGATGACCGTCTCAAGCAGATGCCCGGCTGGCTGAAAAAGATCTACAACCTGAAACGAAAAATGGCGATCACTCCGGAACAGCAGGCCGGTACGTACGTTTATCTGGCCGCGGACAACGAAGCGGGGCAAATCACCGGCGGGTATTGGGATGAGCATAACCGCCAGGTAAAGGCCAACCACAGCGCGTATAACCAGCAAACCTGGAAAAGGTTATGGGATGTAACCGCGCAAATGGCCGGGGTCAACGGATAAGCAGAAATAATGGGATGAAATATTTCCAGCAGGACATATATTCTTAAGCGGAGAAGTCTCTTTGATAAGGGCGTCGCATTGTTGGTCACGTTGGATTATTTTTATCCAGTAATCATCTATTATTAAATGATTGCCCGACAGGTTCACCCTGCCGGGTAGTTGAGTACTCATGCGTTCGCCAGATCGTCATCTGTATGCATCATGCTGTCATTGAGTTCCCATCGCTGGAACCGGCGAATGACGATATTTTCGCCGATCTTTGCGATCATCTGTTCCAGCAACTGCGCGATGGTCAGCGCGTCATCCCGGATATACGGCTGCCGGAGCAGCACGGAAGTATTTTTATACTTTTCCACGTATCCCTCCAGGATTTTTACGCGCACGACCTCCGGTTTTGATCGCAGATCGATTGTCTCTGCGGCTTTCTGGCGTTGTTCATCCAGTGCGATGGACGGGATATCTTCATCACGTACGTAAAGCGGGGCGCTGGCTGCAATCTGCAGTGCGATCTCATGTGTGAAATCGCGAAAGATATCAGAACGGCCCGCGTAGTCACTTTCCGTGTTCACCTCCACCATCACGCCGATGCGTCCGCTGGCGTGGCTGTACAGCTCGATCATCCCTTGCGATGCCACATGATTGGCGCGCCGGGCGGCTTCTTCGGCGGCTTGTTTACGTAATATTTCCAGGGCTGCCGCATAGTTTTGATTGGATGCTTCCAATGCTTTGCGGCAATCCTGCACACCGACATGGGTTTCTTCTCTCAGTTGTTTGATTGTTTCGATCAACAGCGTCATCAGGTATTTCCTCGTTTCCTATTTGTCCTGTTTTTTTATTCATCCAAATTTCCTGCGGTGATTTGCGCGCGAAGCTGGCGGATCCATTTGAGCTCATTTTCGTCGTTTTCCCGCAGGTGGTCTCCAGTCTGTTCCCACAACCATTTCTCCAGCGAATTGTGGTCCGGCGGTAGATCCTGGTGCTGCGACTGAACCCGGCGCTGCATCAATATGCGGGCCTGCAGATCCTCTTCATATTGCATAAACAGCTTATCCAGCTCATCCGCGGTCAGCGACCCGCTCCAGGCAAGCTGGATGAGAAAGGGGTGATGGATTTCCGGAAGCTCCGGCACAGCCATAGACCATTTCCGCAGGGTTTCGCGGCCCTGTGGGGTGATGGAGTAGATTTTTTTGGCCGGCAGATTCTCCTGTTGATGGATCTCCTGCGTCACCAGTCCTTCACGATGCAGCTCGACCAGGTGGTTGTAGATCTGGTTATTATTCCCTGACCAGTATAAAAGCTCGGAATCTGAAATGATCCGCTTCAAATCATAGCCGGTCAGCGAGCGCCAACTTAACAATCCCAGGATAGCGTAACGGATATCTGTCATTCAATCTCCTATATGTTATTAATAACATATTATGTTTATAACATTATGTTTTTTACCTGTCAAGACTGACAGATTGTTATTATTTACATCGGTTTTACTGACAATTTATCAGGCATTAATGGATTATCCGGGGGCCGATCTGAATAATCAAACAGAGATGGATGGGCATTTTCCTGTCTGAATGCTTTTTTCTTTATAGCCTCTTGATAGATTTCCCCCATCCTCACCAATTTTCCTCAGGAGAAATGCATGATGCGCAGTAAAAGGAAGGTGAGATCGATCAGAACTACATTAATCCTGTCAGTTGGTTTTATGGTCTTGCTGATGGGGGTGGTAACCACGCTCTACAGTGTGATATCGTGGCGTGATTTCAGCATGAAATCAGCGAAAACAGAGATCAACCTGATGGCTGGTCAAGAGAGTACCGCGATATTGAGCGAATTGAATAATGCCATGAGTGTTGCCAGGTCGTTGGCCGAGACGCTGGAGGCTTTCAA
>DAISXR010000017.1:0-41098 GCA_036825755.1 Anaerolineaceae bacterium | reverse complement strand
GAGGTGATCACCGAAGCGTACCCTTACGAAATCAATGGGAAGGAAATTTTAATGACCTCGCTGGCAGTCCCGATCATTGTAAAGGATAAATTTCTGGGGATCGCCGGCGTGGATATCGCTCTTGATTACATGCAGACCCGTGTGGAGAATATCGACCGGTACAACGGGGCTATGGATGTAACGGTATTTACCCATGGCGGTATGATTGCGGGTTCAAAAAGCCACCCGGAACTGGTTGGTGAACCGTTGACCAGTTTGGGTTTGGATGAAGAAACGTTTTCTGAGATGGCTCAAACCAAAGAAGCCGATACCGTTGAAGAAAATGGGACTTTTGTGACTTACGCTCCCATCACAGTGGGATCGACGACCACGCCCTGGTTGGTGCAGATCACCGTGCCCACCGCAGAAGTCACCCGGGAAGCCATGCGGGCGATAATCCTTCTGATAGGCATCTGTGTGGTTATGTTGGTGATCGTGCTGGTGGGAGTGTATTTGCAAATCTTTCCAGTTGCCAGTGCGCTGGTGGTGATTGCCCGGAGCTCCAATACGCTGGCTGTGGGTGATCTTTCGGTTGACGCCAATTCCAAAGTAATCAAAAAAATAAACAATCGCAGGGATGAACTGGGGGTCATCGCAAACGCATTCGCTGCGCTGCGCGATTATCTGACACAGGCAGCCGAAGATGCCAATCGAATCTCGAATGGGGATCTGACATGCGAGGTAAAACCCAAAAGCGATGCCGATGTGCTGGGGAACGCTCTCAAGCAAATGGTAGAGTCCCTGCGAGAGATGGTATCGCATATCCTGGAAGATTCCGCAAATTTGAGTGCTTCTTCAGAACAAATGGCCACTGCCGCCAACCAGGCTGGATTGGCCACCTCACAGATTGCATTTACCATTCAACAGGTGGCTTCCGGTATCACACAGCAATCTCAGAGCGCCGCGAATACAGCCAGCTCCGTCGAGCAGATGTCAAGAGCCATCGAAGGTGTAGCGCTGGGGGCACAGGAACAGGCTTCAGCAGTTTCCAAAGCCGCCTCCATCACCAGCCAGATTTCCGATTCGATTGGTCAGGTCAGCCAGAACGGGGAGAGTGTAAAGGTCTTCGCCCTGCAAGCGGCTAATCTGGCTAAAGAAGGCGCCGGGGCTGTGGATGATACCCTGAAAGGCATGGAAATGATCAAAAACAAAGTATCTGTCTCATCTGACAGGGTGATGGATATGGGAGCCAAATCCAGGCAGATCGGGGTCATTGTCGAAACCATCCAGGATATTGCCTCACAAACCAACTTACTGGCTCTGAATGCCGCCATTGAGGCTGCCAGGGCAGGTGAAAACGGAAAAGGTTTTGCCGTGGTGGCTGATGAGGTTCGGAAACTGGCTGAACGTTCAGCAGGTGCCACACGTGAAATCGGTGAACTGGTGCGAAGCATTCAGTCCACGGTGGCCGAAGCCGTTCAGGCGATGAATGAAAGCACACGCGAGGTGGAAACCGGTGTGGACCGGGCAAATCAATCCGGGTTGATGCTGGCCGACATTCTGGAAGCGGTGGATAAGGTGAGCAACCAGGCCGGTCAGGCCGCCGAGGCTGCCGCAAAGATGAACGAGGCATCCAGCCGGTTGATCTCCGCCATGGATTCAGTATCCGCAGTGGTGGAGCAGAACACCGCCGCAACCGAAGAAATGGCGGCAGGATCCAATGAGGTAGGAAACTCGGTGGATAACATCGCCAGTGTCAGCGAAGAGAACAGCGCCGCCATCGAGGAAGTTTCAGCCTCTACCGAGGAAATGACCGCGCAGGTGGAGGAGGTAACGGCTTCAGCGCAATCTCTGGCCATGATGGCCCAGGAACTGAACGCCATTGTCTCCAGATTTAAGATATAGAGTTGATTATTTTCCATTGAGAGAAAGCCGTGAGTTTCGCCGGCTTTCTCTCAGAATAAAAAACCCGTCTGACACTTCAGGCGGGTTTTGGTTTCCACAAAATGATTTAATACTACAGGGCCTAGAGCGGCCCGTGAAGAACTTCAGGGTTCACGACTTTATTGTTTTTTCGCACTTCGTAATGCAAATGCGGGCCGGTGGAATTGCCGGTGTTCCCCGAGTACCCGACCATTTCACCCTGCTGGATTACATCGTTTTTTGTGACAGTGATTTCAGAAAGATGAGCATAATAAGTTTGATAAGTGCCGTTGTCCACAATCACCAGGTTTCCATAACCTGTGTTATCCCAGCCGGCAAATACCACCTTCCCGGTGATGCTGGTCTGGATGGGTGTGCCCACGTTGATCCCAAAATCCATGCCGTTGTGCGTAGGGGGCAGATAATCCCAGGTTAATGGGCCTTCCACAGGCCAGGGGCAGTTTCCGATGCCCTGCTCACCCCCGGATTGCAGCATATCGACCGAACCGGACCCGTTGACCAGTTGCTGCATTTGCAGTTGTTCCAGCAGCAGCATCAGGGGTGAAAGCAAATCTCCAAAATCACTTGATGAGCCGGACGAAGAGCCCATGCCGGAGAGCAGCATGTATGAAAGCAACTGCTGAAACGAATCGGCCTCATTTTGTACCTGGAGAGTGGAGTTGTTTTCAAGTAATGAGTTGATTACAGATGATGTTTGCAGGTTTATGGCAGACAGATCGGTCATTCCCACAGTATAATTGGCCGAAATCCATGTTCCAGTAAATCTCACATAAAATATACCTTTGTTTTCAGTAAAATCTGTGGGGTCTCCCCGCAATGATGGATGATTGACATTTACTTTTCTTTTATGCATATTTCAGAACACGTTTACATTCAAAATCATGGAACATGATTAGAGTAATGGTAGCGACTTTGTAAAGTGCATCGATTTCATTTTGATGAGGATATCAGAATTGGTTACAAAAGATCAAAAGAACCTTTATCAGCTTCAAAAGGAGAAAGCGATTGGTTATGCCAACGAAAATCGTCTGGATGAGGCTTTTGATATCTGTCTCGATCTTTTGCAGACCAATCCCAATGATCCCGAGATTGCCAGAATTATGGGGGAATTTTTTGTTGTGGCCAGAGATGATCAGACAGCCGAACAAAGTTACGATGCAGAACCTCAAGACGCCGCGAGCAAATTTGAATTGGAGCCGGTGGAACCTGATGAGGAAATCAGTTTGGATTTAATCGGGACCGGTGAACCAGTGCCGCCATCGTCTGAGGCAGTTCGTGATCTTCTTCAAAACCTGACTCAACGGGTGGTACCGGTCAGCGAGGCAGAATTGATACAGGCTGCCGAAGTATTACAGGAGATTGTGAACAGCCCCAAACCCGCTGAAGAAGTGGCAAAACGCCTGGACGAAATTGACAGTTTACTTCCGGCATTGATTGATCTGAACATCCGACAGGCCAGACTGGATGGTCGCCCGGATCTGGCGGCCGGCCTGGCTTACCTCAAAACCAATATTAACCTGCAAAAATCGATTTCACAGGAACCGCTTGAGGAAAAAATACCGACCATCGAGAAAAATGTACTTCCTGTGAAGGAATTCTTCGGTCGAGTGGCCATATTTCAACCGGATGGTGTTCGGCAGGAAGAGCAGGGACGCATCCGTTTGTTGAAATCGGCCCTTTTTGCAAGGGGCAATCTCATCCCGGACGAACAAAACGAAGATTGCTTTCCGGATGTGGCTCTCTTCAGCAATCCATTTATGGAACCGCGCCTGATGGAAAAAATGGCCGCCTTATCGGCTGCCGGCATTCCAATCATTCTGGATCTCGAGTATGCTGACGGCCAGGCAACCGTTTCAGCCATGACCCGAAGTAAAATGGGTGTATCGCTTCAGGCACTGAACAAAGCCTATGCATCAGCATTAATTCTGGCTGATTTGATTACTGTTTCATCACCAGGAATGTATGATGAATTGAGCAATTCGGGTCATCTTGTTGTTTATATTCCGAATGGCTGGAGCAATGATAACCCGTACTGGGGAACGACAACCAGTTCTACGGATACAGCAGTCCGTTTGGGCTGGTTTGGCAGTTCAGGCAATCTGGAAGATCTGTCATTGATACGCCGTCCCCTCATTCGGTTACTGCGCGAGTTCGAACATCATCTGCGCCTTGTGATCGTGGATGATCAGGCGGCCTATCACATGTTTGATCATGATGCCGAGGGATTGGTCACATTTTTACCCTGTGTCAGCTCAAATGAGATTCCATTCATTCTGGATCAAATGGATGTGCTGATGATTCCGACGCGCCGGACGAACACAATCCAGCGGCAGATTGAAGATTTACTGATGTATGCCGGTGTGAAGAAGATACCCTGGGTGGCTTCACCGGTCTCTGATGTAAGTGAATGGAAAGAAGGGGGAATGTTCTGTTCTTCACTGGAGGAATGGCACCTGAAGCTAAGGCATCTGATTGTGGAAAAGGACCTTCGCCAGACGCTGGGTATGGGTGGTTTTCAGATAGCTGCGCGGCGGGAGATGCGCATCCACATCAACCAGTGGTATCATGTTTTCACCATGGTCTGCGATGCCAGATTGCAAGCCGATGAAAATCTGTGTTCACCGGTATCCCTTCAGGGGGAAGGACTGTGAATATCCTGTTTGTGCATAGCACGGATCTCGCTGATCAGCATCAGGTGTACTGGCGCTGCCGCAATATTGCCAGAGCAATCGAACGAACCGGGCGGCATCATGCTGCTCTGGTGGATATACCATCCTTTGTCGCATTTAGCGATCGCAGCCAGCGATTGTGTAAAGCGGCCGATTTGATCGTGATCCACCGGTACAATGTGGGGCCGGTATTGCAGGCCACGCAATACTGGAAATCGCAGGGCAGAAAACTGGTTCTGGATATGGATGAAGCGGTTGACCTGATGCCGGAGGAAATGGAATCATACAATCGTTGGCACAATGGTGAATTTCCGCCAAATTTCTTTCTACCAGGAAATTCCGTTACCAGGCTGGAACCCCTTCCCCTGCCGCAGCTTACCTGGTCGATGGCACAGATGGACGCAGTGACCGTGCCATCGCTGAGACTGGCCGGTGACTTGGAGAAATATGGCCGTGTTTGGGAAATACCAGATTACATCCACATCGACCGATACATGCCATTAAAACCGGATCACGGCGATAAAATTTACATCGGTATGAATGCGGATGGGGTATCAATTCCGACGATTGTTCAGAGCGGTTTGCTGGGGGCTTTGGAAGAAATATCACGGATGCGGTCAAAGGTGCGGTTTTTCCTGGCGAATGTTCCAGCAGCTTTACCGGACCAGATCAGCACGGTGAATATTAAGAAATCGATCAATTTTTCCACTTCACCCGATGAATGGGCGCGAAGCCTGTTAAAATTGGATATCGGTCTTGGGCCGGTATATACCGACTATGATCTTCGTTACAGCCGCAGCCGGGTGATTGAATACCTGGCAACCCGCATCCCCTGGATAGCCAGCGACCGACTACCGTACCGTGATTTTCGAGAATATGGTATGCTGGTTGAAAATTCACAGGAAGCCTGGCGGGCAGGTTTGTTGACGATCATCGACTCGATTGATGTATACAGAAAACGAGCAGAAGCAAAACCCTATTTGTTCGCTGTCAGCCAGGATATTGACGAAAATATCGGTAAAATTCTGGAAGTCTACGAGCAGATTTTTACTTCAAAATAGGATGAGGTAAGGCAGTACAAATTTATTAACGGATGGACAATTGAATGGTTACAGGTGATGAAACGTCTGCCAGGAAGATAAAATTGCCCATCCTGGTAAGAATTCCGGGCGGTGAACTATTAATGGGTACAAGCGATCAGGAAATCCAGCACTTGCAATTGCGGGAATCTGATTGGGCGTATGATTGGTATGATAATGACCTTTTCTCCAATGAGCAGCCCCAGCATCTGGTGAAGGTGACCGAGTTCCAGATTGGGCAAGCGCCTGTTACCAATGAGGATTACTCGTTGTTTACCTGGGATACCGGTTATCGGTTGCCCAGGAGCTGGCAGGGGTTCTCCTTCAGACGTGAGGAGGGCGCGCATCCGGTGACCGGCGTCAACAAGCTGGACGCCGAAATGTATATCAAATGGCTGAATCAGAGAACCGGTCTGAATTATCGCCTGCCCAATGAGGCTGAATGGGAACTGGCGGCGCGTGGTTTCGACGGTCGAATTTTTCCATGGGGTAATACTTTTGATCCCTGGCGTTGCAATACGGCTGAAAGTATGAAGAAGGGTACCACCCCGGTCGGCTCTTATTCCCCAAGCGGTGACAGTGTTTACGGAATTGCCGATATGGTCGGTAATGTATGGGAGTGGACGAGCTCCGTTTTTAGGCCTTACCCGTATTCTGCGGCAGATCCCGTTCAACTGGAATCTGAAACACGTTATGTGATCCGCGGCGGAGCATGGTATTACAGCCGCAAGTTGGCACGCTATGCCATCCGGGAGGGGATGAAAGCAGAGCAATTCTCCGATTCGATCGGGTTCCGACTGGCGAGCGATATCTGATCTGATCGGAATTAATTCATCATTTTTTCAAGGTTCAGGGGGAGTAAGATGATAAAGCGAGTACCCTGTCCGGATTGACTTTCCACAGAAATAGTTCCCTGGTGTTCCTTGATCACCCGCAGACACACTGATAAACCTAACCCGGTTCCCTGACCAGCCGATTTTGTGGTGAAGAATGGTTCAAATACTTTCTTCACCTTCTCGGGATCGATTCCCTGGCCGTTATCACCGATGCTGATTTGAATTTCACCCTGTAAAGCGGTGGTTTTTATGGTAATCATTCCGTCCTGACGCCCCGTGGCCTCAATCGCATCAATGGCGTTGAGCATCAGGTTAATCCACACACCCTGTAAATGCTGCTGCTGAGACAAGACTGGCGGAAGAGGTTCTTCCAATTCCAGTTTTACCGTGATGGGACGTTTCAATAACTCATGCTGCACCAGAACCAGCGCGTTGCGGATGGAATTGTTGATATCGATCAGTTCGTATTCCAGATTCTCCTTGCGCGAAATGCTGAGCAGGTTGCGAACCACCTGCGATGCGCGAATACCTGCTGTTTCGATCAACTTCAGTGACTCTACCTCATCGACATTTTCTTTGGGTACTTCCTGAAGCAGGATTTGCGCGTTGGCGATGATGGCCGATAGTGGATTGTTGATTTCATGGGCCACGCCCGCAGCTAACTGGCCAACGGCAGCCAGCTTTTCGGATTGGATCAGGTTGGCTTCAAGATTCCGTTTTTCAGTCACGTCCATCTCGCTCACAATCACCTGGACGGGGCGCTGCATTTCATCCAGAATGGGGTGGGTGCGAATCTCCCACTCTACAAATGTTTCAGAGGTCAACCATTCACGCCATAAACGGGTGGTGCTTATTCCTTCTTTGATCGATTCCCGCACGCGGCAGGCCGGGCAGGGGGTTGTACGGTTATACAGGGCCTCGTAGCAGGTTTTCCCGGCAATCTGCGACGGTTCCAGCGAGAGTTTATGTGCGCGGGCGATATTGACAATGATGATCTTGTAGGAACTGTCGACGATATAGATCGCCATGGGAATATTGTCAAATAACGTTCTGAGATTGTTTCGCGAATTTCTCAGTTCAACCTGCCCCACCTCAAGTCGGGCAAGATTGACTTTCATTTTTTCCAGCGAGTGAATATTCAATAGCACATTCGAGATCAACAGGCAGGCTTTTGCAAGGTAGTTTTTACTTTGCAGCCCCATGGGGACTTTGGGGTTGATTAACAGAATGTAAGCGAAAGGGGGTTCATTTTGCGGTTCATCGTTTTCAATCCGGTCGCTTTTTGATTGAACGGGTGCAATCTCAATCGATCGAATGGCACTGATGTCAATCGCTGGAAGATCCGCAAGGAAGTCATTGATGATCATCGGTGTGCGCAGCGGATCGTGTGTGCTTTCGCATAATTGTTGCATGCGCTCCGGTACAATTCGCTGGCTGGGTTGAGCAATCCATTCATCCTGATTGGCGAGGAGACGCCGGCTGACAATTTCAGGATAATCCTGGTCGATTTCGAGAAAAAGAAGATAATCAGCTCCCAGGTATTTACGAATGTTGTACAGAAGATTTAATAGAGCCAAATTGGGATTGGTGATTAAAAAGTCCAGTGATGATTCGATCGTTTGAAGAAGATCTTTCCCTTTTTGCTCCATGAAAATCGATAAAGCATGCGAATGCGACAGAAGTATTCTGGAGAATGCAAAGCATAATACCTCAGCAGTCTCCGCTTCTATGGGCGTGAGGGCATCTCCGTTTAGTACAAGTACCCCCAGGCTTTTTCGATGGTAAGTCAGGGGAAGGATTGCAGAAATACCCAGAGAGGGGTTTTCACCCATGATCGTTTGATTGACGTAGCAGGAACATGCATCCTGATTGATCTGACTTTGTGGATCAGCGAGCTGGGTGTTCCATTCGTCAGGAACATTGAAGGTGATCCACTCGGGTGAAATCTCGTTGACCGGATTGAAAAAGTACATGGCGCCGCCGGTACAGTTAATGCGTGAAACCAGACCTTCCAAACCCGCAGACAGGAAGTGGGTGAAATCTTCTGATCGGAGCAACAGATCATAAAAATAGTCGATCGACTCGCATTGCTGCGCGTTTACGCCATTGAAGTATTTTTCTTTCATAGCCGATCAATTTTCTTCAGGGTTTTGTATTGTGTAGCCATAGCCGGCTACTGTTTTGATGATGACCGGATTTCTGGGATCTTCTTCAATTCTCTCACGCAGATTTCGGATATGAACGCGAACAAGATCGGTACTGCCGGTATCGCTGGGGTAATCCCAGACTTCATCCAGCAGCCGCGAAGGGCCAAAGATCTCTCCAGGATGGCTCATCAGGTGGTAAAGCAGGTCATACTGTACCGGGGTCAGTCGGATTTTTGAGGCATGAGGGGTTGTAAACTCATACGTCCGCGTGTTAAGCGAGTAATTACCCACTGTGAGGATCCGTTTTTCTTCTCTCTCATTATCGGTTTCCAGCAGAACATCGCTCGTAACGCCTTTGATCACCTCGGAGGAGGGCATAGGTGTGCTTTTTTGTGATCGGCGCAGGATGGCATAAATACGAAAAATAAGTTCTTCAATATTAAAAGGTTTTCCAAGATAATCATCCGCGCCGGCAATAAACCCGTTGATCTTATCCTCATCGCGGGTTTTTGCTGTCAAAAACAGAACTGGAATATTGCTGAGGAGCGAGTCGTTGCGCATTTCACGGCATACCGTATATCCATCCATACCCGGCATGATTACATCCAGAATCACCAGATCTGGAATTTCACGTCGGGCCGCCTGGAGGCCTTCGACACCCGTTCCGGAGAGTTTGACTCTGAAGTTTTTGCTCCTGAGTACCCTTTCCATGGTCCGTGCGACAATGGCATCATCTTCAATGACAAGTATTAATTTGGGGTCCATTTCCTTTAACTGTGTCCTTTCGGAAGCCTTACTTGAAAAATCGTACTGAAATCTGATGATTCGATACTGAGCGTACCCTGGTGGCGGTTGATGATTTCGCGGCAAATTAATAGTTCGAATCCATGGATAATCTTTGCAGGGTCCGGTATTGCCTGTGGCTCGAACAGCGTATCCTGGTTTTCATTCATAAAGACTCTACCGTTATTTTGAAACACAATTTCAATCCATTCAGGGGAGAGAAATCGGGTACTTATTTCGACCTGGTTTACACGACCTGCTCTGGCAGCAGAATGAGCTAACAAAAGGAAGTTGACCCAAATGTCGATCAAATCGCGAGAATTTCCTTTGATATCCGGGATATCTGGTTCGAAATCTGTGAAAATACCTGTATTGGCAGATTGAAGATATTCACTGGTCAGTGAAAGGGCACCGGCAATTGTATCATTGACCGAGAAATGTTCGATGCGATCCTCTTTATATTCAGAGATCTGTTTCAGAACTCGAATCACATCCTGTGCCTGCCAACCGGCCTCCAAAATAGCCTCGGCTGATTCACGAGCGGGGTGGTCTGAGGTCAGTTCGTGGGTCAGAATTTGCGCCTCAGCAATGATGGTGGTTAACGGATTGCTGATTTGATGAGCAACCCCGGTGGCCAGTTCACTGATGGAGCGAAGCCGGGCTGTTTGTACCTGGTGTGTCTGCTCAAGGGTAAACTCGCTCCGTTCTCGTAAATTGCCGGTGATGTCCCTGCCAATCATCTGATATTCTTTAATCTCACCCTGCTCATCCATAAAACCTCTGCAGATCCAATCCAGATTGAATATTTTCCCATCCGAGCGAGTGAAATCAAATTCCACATTAATCACCAGATTGTTCTTGTTCATGGAACTCAACATAACCTGGAAAGAAGCGTTATCAGCAGAGGGGATTAAGAAATCGGGGTTGTGGCCAATGACATCGTTCTTATTAATGCCCAAAGTATCACACAAGACATCATTGACGTAAGTAATTTTGTGGTTACGATCAAACTGGCACACCAATTTTGTCACCGAACGGTCTGGACCCCACCAGAATCCGGTACTGTTGCTGAGGATACGTTCGGCGTTGATGTGGTGCATGACACCTGAAAGAATCAACGAAAAAGCGTGGGCAACACTGATTTCAAAATTGGACCAATGCAACATTTTTTCCATGGGTGTAAAAAGAACTGCGCCCAAAAAGGTGTCCTGATACGTGAGAGGGAAGAAGGCAGCCATGGATAAGTTTTCGCCAAAGATCCGGGAAAATGTATGTTTGATATCAGGTTCAATTTTCGTGCCAGATTCAAGTAAAAATGGTTTTTTGTTCTGTAAATATGCCGAAAAAATCAGATTGTCATCCGTATCGATCTGTTCCGGAAGCGTGGAAGATTTCCCTGAGGCGGTTGATTCAAAAACTCTGTTCAGCAGTGTTCCGTTCTGTTCATATACAACCAGTGCGTTGCACCCAATCAACATCCGTACGTGATTAATGGCTTCACCAATTCGTGTTTGATATTGATCCGGATCGATACTCAGAAAATCAATCGCCATTGCAGCGAATAATTCTTCCCGTCGAAAGCGTTTTTCAAGCCTGTCCTGTGCCAACCTGTACTCTGTGACATCTTCCATTGCCACAATAATGGAGCGAGCTGTTCCATCAGGATTCCGTTCGAAAATTCTTTCATTACTGCGGAACCAGCGCCAGCGATTCCTTTTATCACGCAAATGATATTCATTTTGAATAATCATTTGATCCTTTTGCTCGGTAAATCCTTTAAAGTGATTGAGCACGCGATCCAAATGATCAGATGAAAGAACACCTGCCCAATCCTCGGGTTTCATCGAATTGATCTCTTCAAATGAATACCCCAGGTTTTCTATGGCGGCATCGTTAATAAATGAAAATTCACGTTTGACGATATCCCATATGAACAGGATGCCAGGACTGCTTTTCAGGATATGTTCCATAACCTTGCTGTCACCAAATTGTGCGGGTACACCACAGACAGCATTGACTGAAGGTTCAAGAGGTGCGAGGTCATCCTGGCGGTGCATCTGAATAGGACACAGCAGATCATCCGTTGTCAGGGTGCTGATTTCATCGAGGCGTATTGTGCGAATAATTCGATGATTCTGCAGGGAAGGAGGGTGGATATCCGGGTGAGATTGAACCATCACCACCGGAGTGGACAGGTTACGTAAACCGGTGAGGAATGTGTCATCACCCGACGCAAGAATTCGATCATCTAGAATGAGAAGTTCGCATATAGAGGAAAGCAATGCATCCCAGAATTGGGAGGTACTGGAAATCGGAATAAGTTCAATTAAAGGGAAAGTAGTGAGTTGTTTCTGTACCAGCTTGTGGAAATTTGAATCGGACGAGAGAATGAAGACTTTCAGGTGTTGAATTGCAGATTTCACCTTCGTTCTGTCATATTCGTTCATTTTACAAATCCTGTAAATTCAACCCAAAACCATTCCGGTCTTTTCCGTTCGCAAGACAGGTTATCCTCCTGAGTGGGTGATTCTCCCTGCCCTGTTTTGATAATGGAGCCGCGTTGAAGGATCGAAAAGAAAAAACGAAGACGTTAATAATTTTCTCAGGCATGAACAGAATACCAATCCGTGGGCTTTCAAGCCATAAATATTCCGTTAAGAAACACATGGAATATTAATAAGAACTTTATCCTCCTTTCACGCCCGGTTTACTTTTTTATACCGGCTTATCAGGTAAAGTAATTTCGTACATCAGCCCAGACTGTCTGTCTGGCTTTTTCACGCAGGATGTGAAACCTGAAGAAATGAGAATCATATGCTCTTGTTGACACGATTAAACGGCACGCATTTTTATGTCAACGCAGAATTGATCCAGACGATTGAGGAAACACCGAACACAGTCATTACACTATTAGATCATAACAGGCTGGTGGTCCTGGAGCCTGCCGAAGTGGTGGTTGAACGGTACATGCAATATCGCCAGAAGATCAGCCAGCCACCACGGGTGGAAGGAACAAGACTGTCATCATAACGGGAGAAAACAACAGACATGGATATCGCGACGATTGGCGGGTTGGTAGCCGGGCTTTTGATTGTTGGTATTGTGATGATTATGGACGGGGGATCACCTGCCGAATTATTTGCGCATCCATCAGCCATTCTTTTGATTTTTGGCGGCTCCATCTCTGCCACTACCATCACCACCTCACTTAAGACCACCCTCAGCATTCCGGGGCTGCTGAAACAGGCCATGAATGTAAATAAATTTGAAGTGGTCGAATCGATTGAGCTGCTGGTGAAAATGGCCGACCGCGCACGTCGCGATGGTCTGCTGGCGCTCGAGGAAGAAAGTAAGAAAATCGTCGACCCTTTCATGCAAAAGGGAATCATGATGGTTGTGGATGGCACCGATCCTTCTGAGGTGAAGGCAATTCTGGAAACGAACATCCAGCAGATCCGTGTGCGTCACAAGGTGGGCATTGGCTTCTTCGCCTCAGCAGGTGGTTTTGCCCCCACTTTCGGGATCATCGGTACGGTGATGGGGCTGATCAGTGTGTTGAAACAACTGGATGATCCTAACGCCCTGGCTACCTCTATCGCCGCGGCGTTCCTCGCCACGCTGTGGGGCCTTTTGTTTGCGAACCTGATTTATTTACCTATCAGTGGCAAATTGAAAGCCAAGAGCGATGAAGAGGTGCATGTGCGTGAAATGCAACTGGAAGGAATCCTGTCCATACAAGCCGGACAAAATCCGCGCATCGTACGTGAAAAATTGAGCGCCTATTTATCGCCTGCTGAATTGAAGCTGATCAACGGCGGTGAACAGGCCGAAACAGGTGCAAAGAAAGCCGCCAAACCGGAGAAAGTGAAAGCATAGTCATGGCGCACGAAGAAGAACACGAAAGCGAAGGCGGAGGGGAACGCTGGCTGGTCAGCTATGCTGATTTTATTACCCTGCTGATGGTTCTTTTTGTGGTGCTGTATTCACTGGGTCAAACCGATGTGCAAAAGTACAAGCAACTTGCCGAGAGTATGCGGGCAGCCTTCACGCTGGGGGGGGAGGCTTCCGATGTGGTGAATGTGCAGATCAATGAGGGCAGCAGTGTGGGTGAAGATGGCCAGGCGAACCCCATTGTGGTCCCGGGTATTCCCAGCGACCCTCCCAAATCCGAAGAAGTCGCCAACCAGTTGACGCAGATGCTGGCGATGAACAACCTGGGCAGCGAGGTAAGCGTACAGACCAATGTAGAAGGGGTGCTGATCTCATTAAGCGAAAAACTGGTGTTTGAATCGGGTACAGCAGAACTGCCGGATGAGGTGTATCCAATTCTGGATGTGATTGTGCAGATGCTTGACCCAATTGATAACTCGATACGTTTGGTGGGGCATACCGATGATACACCGCCCCGGGATTCCCGATACGAAAACAATATGGAGCTTTCTGTGGCCAGGGCCATGGTGGTTGCCGATTATCTGATCGAAGGGGGGATCGCTCCTGAACGGCTGGTGGTTTCCGGCAGAGGTGAGTACCATCCCATCTTTCCAAATGACACCGCCGAACATAGAGCTTTGAATGGAAGGGTTGAAATTGTCATTATCTACAATGTCGAGAACAGCGTTCTCGGAATCGACTCAATTGATGTTGCACCTTGATTATTCAGGATAGATCATATGTCGAAATCATCAAAAATTTTAAACGGGGTTTTGAAGGGGTTGATGTTCGTTGTTTTTGTGAACATCGCCCTGCTGTGCCTTGCCATGGCATACATCATGTTTGCTCCAAACGAATATCCCAAACCATTTCTGCTGGTGTACACCACCCCTGAACCCGGTGCTGCCATTTCATTCAACAGCCTGTTTGGGAAGAACAATGGCGCCACCCCTTCACCCAGCCCGGAATCTGTGGAAGAAGTGTTGCCCGGCGAAGGCGTGATGGTGAACATGAGCACCAAGATCATCAACCTGGCCGATACCACCGGCCGACGTTACATCAGGTTGACGGTAGTGCTGGAGTTTGCCCCTGAGCCCGCATCCACTGAAGAAGCGGAAAGCAGTAAGGAAGGGGAAGAAGAAGTCGACCCGCTGGCAGAATTCAGAGCAGACATTGACTCAAGAATGCCCCTGATGGATGATGTGGTGATCACCCTTCTATCCACAAAAACGTATGAAAATTTATACACCGCTGACGGCAAGGAGGCCTTGCGGAAGGAAATCATGGACGCCATCAACAACAGGCTGCCGGAATTCCATGTCATTTCCGTCTACTTCACCGAATTTGTCGTCCAGTAAACTATGCTGACTCAAGCTGAAATCGACGCATTGTTGAACGGAACCCTCAATATTGAGGGTAAGGATGGCGAGCAGGGTGTTAACCTGGCCGAACTGATCAACCCTTCGGGCGAACATGGGGAACCGGAACCCGAAGCAGGCGGGAAAAAGAAGGTACAAGCGTACAACTTCTGGTCACCGGACCGCTTTTCCAAAGAGCAGATGAGGGCGGTGGAGCTGATACATGAGGATCTGGCTGAACGTCTGACCACATCGATGCCCACCTTTCTGCGAACAAACATCCGCCCGCGCCTTTCTCATACCGAACAGGGTCGTTTCAACGAGTTCCTGACCGATTTTTCCGAAAGCACACTTTTCCATATGGTGGTGCTCTCCCCGCTGCCCGGGCAAATTGTGATGACGATGAGCGCTAATATCAGCACGCTCATCCTGGAACAGCGTCTGGGCGGTAAGGTGGAAATGAAATCGGCTGATCGGCCTCCCACAGATATCGACCAGTCTTTGCTGCGCGGTCTGATTGAGCATATGCTGGGCGATATTAAAGCCTCCTGGAGTAAGGTAGCCAACATTGAACCAGCTCTGGAAGACAGCACGGTTAACCAGCATTGGGTTCAGATGGTGATTGGCAATGAGCGTGTGATGATGCTGACCTTCGAAATCACCATTCAGGGCCGCACGGGCACACTCAGCATCTTTATCCCGTTCAGTACACTTAAACCGATCTCCAACGTGTTGAACCCTCACATCTGGATATCAGGGCGACGCGAACAGAAGCAGGATGCGATCGCATGGGGCAAGAATCGTCAGGTACTGCAAACCGTTCCCCTGGATGTACGGGTGATTCTTGGGGAAACAAATTTGCAGATCAAAGATATTCTCAAACTGACACCCGGAGATGTGCTGACGCTCGATTCGATGATCAGCCAGCCCTTATTGATGCAGGTATCTGATCAGCGTCGCTACCAGGTGAAAGTTGGGAAGGTCGGCAGCCGGATTGGCGTGCAGATCAACAGCATTGTTACCGATGAACACAAAGCAGAATAATTTCAGAAACAAAAAAACAGGCGGTACTGTATGAGTGATGGTGAAACCAAAACTGGACAGGTAAAAACGTTGCAGGCGGATCGCGAAGGCTCCAATGTTGACCTGTTGATGGATATCGCATTACGCGTGACCGTTGAACTGGGCAGAACCCGTATGACCTTGCGCCAGGTGCTTGAACTGCAGAATGGGTCAGTGGTTGAGCTGGACCGTCTGGCGGGTGACCCGGTGGATATTTTTGTGAACGAACGGCTGATTGCGCATGGCGAGGTGGTGGTGGTAGATGACAAATTTGGCGTCCGCATCACCGAACTGGTGTCAAAGGCAGATGGAAAATAAAGGTCCGGCACGGCATGGATGAGTTGCTGAAAAAGCTTAACCAATTGTGGAGGGAGGCGTCTCCCAAAAGGCGGGGCACGGTTCTGGTCGCGTTGATTGGCATTATCTGTACCGGACTATTCCTGGTGTTTACCAGCGTGTATCAACCGGCTTCCACTGCCATTTCCACACCTGCTACGGATAAGCTGGACAATCCGCTGTATTACTTTGGCGTGGTAGCAAAAACAGTGGCTGTTCTGTTGCTGATCGTAGGGGGAGCGGTTGTGCTCAGACGATACCAGCAGAAACAACCCGGTGGGCGTTCTGAACGGTCACTGGCTGTGGTGGAAACCACTCGTCTGTCACCCAAACAGGCGCTTCACCTGGTGCGGGCGGGCAATCGTCATTACCTGATCGGCGCCACCGATCAAAGTATCAACCTGCTCTCAGAAGTCCAGATTGGTCAGGCAGGGTCTGTTCAGGAAGAGAACCTTCCGCTGAACCAGCCTGCGTTCGAGGCAATTCTGGCAAAGGCTTCCGGCCTGGCAGGTGGGGAACCTGAAGCAGCGATTCTTCACGAGCAGGAAATCGGAGGGGCAGGATGAAGCTCTCTTCCCGCAAGAAATGGATCCTGCTTGTATGTGTGTTGATGGTAGCCTTATTTTTTACCGGCTGTGCCGCGGATTCAGAAGTAAACGCGCCCGGTGTCACACTGACGCTTGATCAGGAGGGGGGTGCCAAAGAGGTTACCAGCGGCGTGCAGTTGCTGGTACTCCTGACCGTTCTCTCACTGGCGCCCAGTGTACTGATCCTGGCGACCTCCTTTACCCGGATTGTGATCGTGCTTTCCATGCTGCGCAGCGCAATCGGCACACCCACCATCCCGCCCAATCAGGTCATCATCGGTCTATCGATTATTCTGACCTTTTTCATCATGGCGCCTATCTACGAGCAGATCAACGAGCAGGCCATTCAGCCTTACCTGGCCGACGAAATTGATCAACAAACCGCTTTTGATCAGGCTGTGAAGCCGATCAGACAGTTTATGTTCGAGCAGACACGCGATAAAGACATCGAACTGTTCATCCAATTGGGGAAGGAACCGGCTCCGGAATCACTGGACGATATTAAAACCATAGTTCTTCTCCCGGCATTCGTGGTGAGTGAGCTGCGCGTCGCCTTCACCATGGGATTTGTTATCTACATACCATTCCTGATCATTGATCTGGTGGTTTCCAGTGTGCTCCTTTCAATGGGCATGATGATGCTGCCGCCTTCGCTGGTATCGCTGCCGTTCAAACTGCTACTGTTTGTGATGGTTGACGGCTGGTATCTGATCACCCGCAGCCTGGTGATGAGCTTTGCAGGCGGTTAGGAGACCGGCGATGACAGAAAGCTACGTACTCACCCTGGCGCAGGACGCCATCTATGTTACCCTCATGCTGGCCGGCCCGGTGCTCATCGTCAGCCTGCTGGTGGGTAGCCTGGTCAGCATTGTACAGGCGGCCACCCAGATCAACGAGGTCACCCTCACATTTATTCCCAAGATGATCGGCATCATCGTGGTGATTGTGCTGCTGGGTTCGTGGATGCTGCAGCAGATCATCACATTTACCACCGCATTAATTAATAATCTGCCCAATTTGGTTCATTGATTTGAAAGGCACATCCCATGCTCCCAAGAAAAGTCGACCTGGTTCTCAACACGATTGATCATCTCCGTCCCATTCCGTCAAGTGTCACGCGCATCCTGAAGGAGATTGATAATCCCAATACAATGGTGTCTACCATTGCCGAATACATTGGTTTGGATCAGGCGCTGACAGCCATGGTAATCAAAACAGCCAACGCGGCTGCCCTGGGGTATTCAAAAGAATGCTCTTCCATCAACGATGCTGTGATGCGTATAGGCTTCAAACGACTGAAGGCCATCCTGTTTGCGTTGAATGCCGTGGGGCCCATGACCGGGCGTTTGAACGGTTACCGGCTGGGTTCCGGGCAGTTGTGGGATCACTCGCTAAAAATTGCCATTGCCTCTGAGTGGTTGGCCAGGAGGTTGAATTACAAGGATCCGGAATCGGTTTACATCGTTGGGCTGCTGCATGATATTGGCAAGCTCCTGATGGACCAGTTTGTGCTGGAAGACTATCAAAAAATTGTGCAGTATGTGCATGACTACCGCATTCCGGTTTGGAAGATTGAAGAAAAACTGATCGGAATCGATCACGCCAACTTGGGCGGGTTGATGGCGTCGCGCTGGAATTTTCCGGAGGCATTGGTGGAAGGGATCCGCTACCACCATGCGCCCTCGGCAGCCGCCAACAACCAGGCTCTTCCCGCAATGGTAAATTTGGGCAACTCGTTGGCCACCCAAAAAGATGAATATTTGAACGAATTGTTCAGCAACGATTTACACCCGGATACCCTGTCAATCCTGAATGTGAATCTGGACGATCTGGATACACTCCGCGCCGGGGTCTACAACATCCTTGGGTTTGAGCCGGATGTATCTGAGCAGGGTGCAGATTGATGCGTGTTCTGATCCTTGTCTATGAGCATCTGCAGTCTGACCTGCTGGAACTGGTATTGCGCCGGAACGGGTTTGAGCCTATTCTCTGCAGCGATCCGGTGAATATCCGCCAGGAACTGAAAACGCATGCCCCACAGGTGCTGATGATCGATACCCGTCTGCCAAACCACAACGGGATCGATGTGCTACGCCAGCTAAAGGAGGATAGGCTGCTCAACAACCTGTACGTGATTGTGCTTTCCTCGCTGGGTTTTTCGATTATTGTGAAAGAGGCGGTGGAAGCCGGGGCCCAGGAATTTCTGGTAAAGCCGCTGGATATGGATATGCTGGTTGCCCGTTTGAAGCAGGTGCGGAGCGAACTGGCTGACAGAACAGTATCGTCCACTTCAACAAAAACTTAACAGGAAAACACGATCAATTTGTAATATTTACCAAAAATTAATTTTCGCTTCACCGTTCCTTTACAGACAGGTTTTTGTTTTTCCGATATCCTGATTGAGATTAGCAATCAGGATATTTTAATGTCGATCTCAATTGCCCAGGCTCAATTCTTCTTTTTGGCGCTCACCCGGATACTGGCCGTTATCGTCCACATTCCGGTGCTGGGTGGGCAGTTGATTCCCAATCAGGTCAAGATCGCGTTGGGCATCCTGTTGACCCTCTTTTTGATCCCCTGGCAAAACCCGCTGGAAACTGCTGAAGAACTGGGACTGGTCGCATTTTTGATCGCCATTGGCAAACAAATCATCATCGGAACGGTGGCGGGATATGCCGCCGATCTGGTGTTTGGGGTGGTCCAGATGGCCGGCGAAACCATGGGGCTGGGCAGCGGCTTTAGCTCCGGACGGACGTTCAACCCGGCTATGGGAGATTCCGGTTCCGCATACGATCAGATTTTCGTGCTGACCGCGACCATGTACTTTCTTGTCATCGACGGGCATCATATGGTGTTGATTGCCCTTCAAAAACTCTTTGAAATGGTTCCCATAGGCGGATCAATCCCGTTTTCAGATCCCACATTGCTGTTGAAAATGACCAGCCAGATGATCCAATCCGGGATCCATCTGGCTTTGCCTGTTTTGGGGGCTTTGCTGTTGGCGGATCTGTCACTGGGTTTGCTGGCAAGAATCACCCCCCAGCTGCAGGTGTATTTTTTGGGCCTTCCGCTCAAAATTGGCGTCTCGCTGATTGCGCTGGCGCTGGTGATTGTAATGATCATCCCGGTGCTTCGTAACCTGTACGATAACCTGGGGATCAAGATGCTTACCCTGTTAGGGAATTGAACCGGATGACCGACCGCACCGAAAAGCCAACCCCAAGAAAGATCCACGAAGCCCGCGAAGAAGGGCAGGTGGTGCGGAGCATTGAAGTGAATGCTGCGGCGATCATGCTGGTGAGCGTGTTTCTGCTGCGCGGACCGGGCAAAAACCTGGTTTCAGCCATCTCTTCGCAGCTTCAGCAGACCATCCAGGAGCTGCCCGGTGTGGAGCTTACTTCACAATGGTTACAGCAAACCCTGCTCAACCTGCTCATGCAAATCGTACCTCCGCTGGGTGTGATTCTTTTGGGCATCTTGGCCGTGGGTGTGGCAGTCACCTTAACCCAGACCGGATTTTTGTGGACCAGCAAGAAAATCGGATTTGATTTCAAGCGCATCAACCCGATGAACGGTTTGAAACGGATCTTTTCCAAAAACGGAATTGTGGAACTGATCAAAACCGTGGCGAAACTGGTCATCATCGGCTGGGTGACCTACAGTTTTCTCAAGTCAAACTATCTCAGTCTGGTACAGGTGACCGCGTTGGGGTTTGAGCAGGCTGTCAGCCGGATCATTGAGATCTTTTTCACGCTGATGATGCGCGTCAGCCTGATTTACTTCTTCCTGGCTGCCGCTGATTATGGTTATCAGCGCTGGGATTATATGCGCAATTTGCGTATGTCAAAACAGGAAATCAAAGAGGAGTTCAAGCGTTCAGAAGGCGATCCCATGCTGAAAAGCAGAATCCGCGCCCAGCAGCGCCGGATGTCTCGCAAACGCATGATGGCCAATGTACCCAAGGCAACTGTGATCGTCACCAACCCTACCCATATTGCCCTGGCAATTGAGTATCGGAACGAGATGCATGCCCCCAAAGTACTGGCAAAAGGCGCTTATCGGATCGCAGAGCGTATTGTTGCCATTGCCAAAGAACATGACATTCCGGTCATTCAAAACATTCCGCTGGCCTGGGCAATCTACAAGACAATCGACATCGATCAGGAAATTTCTCCTGAATTGTACAAGGCTGTGGCTGAAGTTCTGGCATTTGTGTACCGGAGCAAGGCCGCAAGATCCGGTTTGCTGCAACCCGCGCGCGTCACCGAATCGCCGCGATAATCACTCAATGGAAAAGGGATAAATGGCAGTTACAACAGGTTCTTCCGTTGCATTTATGGGATCACTGAGCAGGCTGTTCCGCTCAAAAGATATGGTGATGGCCGTCAGCCTGGTGTTGCTGGTTGCACTGCTGGTAGTGCCCATCCCATCTTTCCTGGCGGATGTCTTTATCGTCTTTAATATTGCAGCGGCCATCGGTATCCTGTTGCTGACCATGTACATTCATGAACCGCTCGAATTTTCCGTTTTCCCCACCGTGCTGCTTCTCTTGACCCTGCTGCGGCTGGGTATCAATGTATCCATCAGCCGCCTGATCCTGCTGGATGGTTTCGCCGGAAAAGTGGTGGAAACGTTTGGTAATTTGATCATCGGCGGGAACTACGTGGTAGGCGTGGTCATCTTCCTGATGCTCATGATCATCCAGTTCCTGGTCATCAACAGCGGCGCGGGTCGTGTGGCTGAAGTGGCGGCCCGGTTTACACTGGATGCCATGCCCGGCAAACAACTGGCCATCGATGCGGATCTGAACGCCGGTTTGATCGATGAGGCTGAATCACGCCGCCGCCGGAAAGCAGTTGAAAAAGAAGCTGATTTTTACGGGGCGATGGATGGCGCGAGCAAGTTTGTCAAAGGCGATGCCGTTGCCTCGATCATCATCATGCTGATCAATGCGATTGGCGGCATTGTGGTGGGCATGCTTCAAAAGAATTTTTCCATCACCGAAGCGCTGTCCAATTATGTTCTGCTCACCATCGGCGCGGGTCTGGCGGTGCAAATCCCGGCCCTGCTCATCTCGGCGGCTTCAGGTTTGATCGTCACGCGCTCCACATCCGAAACCTCACTCGGCAATGAGCTGATTGGACAGTTATCCAAGTTCAACGCGCTGGCAGTAGCGGCCGTCATTGTGGGTTTGATGATGTTCATCCCCGGCATCCCCAAGTTGCCCTTCTCACTCATGGCCGTGGGGTTGGGTGTGGCATCCTACTTTGCGCAAAAAGCAGATGCGAAGGAAAAAGCCGTGGTGACCAATGTGCCGGAAGCTGCACCGACCGAACCTGAAACACCAGAACAAATGTTGGAAATGGTGATGATCGATCCTATTGAAATTGAAATCGGTTACAGCCTGATCCCGTTGATCGACGATCAATCCAAAGAGAACCTGCTGCGTCGCATCACTGGCATCCGCCGGCAGATCATGCAGGAACTGGGTCTCATTTTGCCGGTGGTGCGTATCCGCGATAACCTGCGCCTGCAGCCGAATGAATACCGCATCAAAATCCGCGGCCAGGAAATCTCATCCAGCCAGATCCTGCTGGACCGTTTGATGGCGATCCCCAGTGACGCGGTAGAAAATGAACTGCCCGGGTTTGCCACCGTTGAGCCTGCTTTTGGCCTGCCCGCCAAGTGGATCAGCGAATCGGACCGGCACCAGGCTGAGATGCAGGGATACACGGTGGTGACGCCTGTCTCCGTCATTTGTACCCACCTGACCGAGTTGGTGCGCGGGCATGCCCCTGAGTTGCTAAGCCGCCAGTCTGTGCAGGAAATGCTCACCCAGATCCGTCAGAAATCACCGGCTTCCGTGGAAGGGGTCATCCCTGAACTGCTCAACCTGGGTGATTTGCAGAATGTGCTGCGCAATTTGCTGCGCGAGCGTATCCCCATCCGCGATCTGACCGGTATTCTGGAAGTTCTGGCGGTCAATGCGCAGGTGACCCGAGATCCCAACATCCTGTCTGAGGCTGTACGCCAGACGATGGCGGTGACCATTTCAAACCAATACCGCGATGACGCGAACTTTCTGCACGTGATGACGCTGACACCTTCGCTGGAGAACACTTTGCGTAGCTCGCTGGTCAACAACGACGGCCGGCTCAATTTCCAGATCGACGCGGGGTTGGCACAGCGGATTCTGCTCAACACCGGACAGCAAATGGAAGCGATGGCAAAGCAGGGTTATCTCCCCGTTTTGATCTGCTCGCGTGAACTGCGGCTGACGTTCAAACGTCTGGTCGAGCAATCTTATCCGGGGCTGGTTGTACTGGCGTTTTCTGAGGTCAGCCAGGGTACCAAAGTGAAAGCTCACGCCATGGTAACAAATCAGGAGGCTCAATGAGCACCAAATCTTTTCGGGCTGAGACAATTCTGGAAGCCCTGCAGATGGTTCAAAACGAAATGGGCCCTGACGCGGTCGTCATCTCGGCGCGCAACATCCCGGTTGGTCCGGCCTGGCAGGTTTGGAAAAAATCGGGTGTCGAGGTCATCTCCATGACTGCGGATGATGCTGATAAAGCGAAAAAAAGCGTCAGGGGCAGTGAAAAGCCCTCCAATCCTGACGCCGGTCATACCGACAGGAAAACCCCCAACGCTCAAGCTGTACTTCAACCGTCCAAAAATGGGACAGGGATAGAGTTTGTAGAAGAGCGTCCTGAAATTGAGTGGGAAATGGCTCCGGCAGATCGCCCGGATCGAACCGTGTTTCCCCCCGCACTCAAGGGAGGGAAATCCGGTTATCCCACCTCTGCTGAAGCAAAAACCACCTGGCAGCCCCGCTATCTGAGCAAGGAAGATGTCAGGGCTATGAACCAGAACCTGCCTGTCAAAGAAGATGAAGCCATCGAGACACCGGACCTTCAAATTTCCGTCGAAACGACAGAACCGGAAACGATAAAAGCTCTGCCGACTGAAGAGGAATACCCCAATGTTTTGAAGCTGGTGCTGAACCGGCTGGAATCACAGGGTGTGGATCAGGCCTATATCAACCGGCTGGAAAAACTGGCATTGAGTGGCTGCAGCCCCTGGCTTCTGAAGAATGAGAAAAAGGTGAAAGAATTCCTGGCTCATTACATGACCGCCAATTTGCCGGTGCGCAAATGGCCGCCCACCGAGGTACCCGGGCGAGTGATGGTGTTCGTGGGGTTGAGCGGCAGCGGCAAGACCTCCAGCATGGCGAAGGTTGCTGTTTTTTACACCAGCCTGCTGAATAAGAAGGCAGTCTGGATTTGCGCCGATACCATCCGTACCGGTGCGATCACCGAGGCAAAAAGCTACACGGGAGCCATGGGGATCCCGCTGGAACTGGTTTACACCCCGGCAGATATCCGACCTGCCATTGAACGGCACGCTGACGCGGATTTGATTTTGATGGATACCCCCGGGTTCAACCCGGTGATCGAAGCCCAGGAAATTGAGCTGGGTTCGCTCTTAACTGAGGTACCTGAAGCCAGCATTCTGCTGGTCACCTCGGCTACCGCGAAAGAATGCGATACGATGAGCTGTTTTCAATCGCTCAAGTATTTTGGTTTGAAAGGAAGCGTCATCACCAAACTGGATGAGACAACATCCTACGGGTCGATTTTTAACTTTACAAACCGGAGTCATTTACCGCTGACTTTCTTTACCAACAGTCGAAAAGCATCCAACGGATTGAAGGTTGCCAGCACAGATTTGCTGGTTGATTCACTTTTTGGAAAGGGATGGTAAGAGATGGCGAAAAAGAAAAACAACGAAGCCGAAATGGATCAGACACCCGCTCTTTCCACCGAAACCTCGGTGGATGGGAAGTTGCCCGTTTTTTTAGAGATCGTTTTCGATATCTCAAATTTGATCATGGTCACGGTCCCATCGGTGGTGGCAGTCATGTCATACGTATCCGGTGCGGATTGGACGAACATCGTTCTGCGCACCGCGGTAGCCATACTGGTCACGGGTCTGATGTGTTCCGGGATTACCCGCAGCATCGTCAGCAGATCGGTTGAAGTGACCAATCAGATGCTTGAGAAAGCCGCCCAAACCGGTACTACCGTCGATCAGCAGGGCTGAGATAGCAGCGCAGAGGTAAGCGATGGTCATGGTAAGTGAAGATCAAAAACTCTGGAAACAGTTCAAAGAATCCAGATCCCCCGAGGTGAGAGAGCGGCTCGTGCTGCAATCGGTGCCTCTGGTTCACTACATCCTGAACCGGCTTGGCCTCAACTGTGAAGGCGCAGATGAATATGCCGATCTGGCCAACCAGGGTTTACTGGGTCTGATCGACGCGGTGGACCGCTTTGATCTTGCCTATGAGACCCAGTTTTCAACCTACGCCAGTGTGCGCATTCGCGGAAAAATCCTGGATTATCTGCGCACCTCCGATTGGCTCACCCGCTCGGGGCGTAAACGCGTGCGGGATATCCGGCGGACGGTCAATGATTTTTGGAATGAAGAGCAGCGTGAGCCCTCGGATGATGAAATTGCCACACGGTTGAACCTCGAGCCTGAAGCTGTCAAACAGGGCCTGGATGATTCCCGCCGAATCTTTATCTCAATTGACCAGTTCTTTGAGCAGGCAGATGAGCGGGAACGTGACGGTTATGAAGAAATCCGCGATGATTCTCAACTGAACCCTGAAGAGGCGGCAGCTGAGAGTGACCTGAAAAGTCAACTGGTGAATGTTCTCCGCCAGCTTCCTGAACGTCAGCAGCAGGTTCTGGCGCTGTATTACATTGAGGAATTTACATACAAAGAAATAGGGAACGCGCTGGGTATTTCCGAGTCGCGTGTGTGCCAGATCCATTCGAAAGCAATTATGAACATTAAGGCATTGATGAAAGATGAGTGAAATACCGCGCGTTTCACTGGTGGATACTCTCCACCTGATCCAGCTTGCTCGCGAAACTGCACTTGCGCAGGGGGCTGAAGCGCAGGCTGATCGGCTAAAGCCTGTGGTCAATGAGATGCAGAATCTGGTGACCCGGTCTCAAAAAACCGTTACAGCGCCTGCAACCAACGCGGGTGTGATGGGGCAGCAGGATTTCCGGTACATGCTTGAAGCAGCCCGGACTGAGCCGGTTAGCCCGCTTTCCGGTTGGAGCGGCTCACAGGGGATCACCGAGCGGAACCAGTTGATCCAGTCGATGTCGGCTGCCGATATGACGGATCTGGAAATCGCTCGTCAGATGGAAATGACCACCGAAGAAGTAAACCTGGTATTGAGTATTTTTGAGCGCGGCCGCAGTGGAAAGGAGATCGCATCATGATCAAGGGTTTATATTCGGCAGTTTCTGCCATGGTAATGAACGCAAACCGTCAGCAGATTCTCTCGCATAATGTCGCCAATATGGATGTACCCGGGTTCAAACAGGTGATGGCGACTGTCAGCAAGTACATCGACACGCAGGCAGTCAACCCGATGAGCAGCCTGAACCTGGGTGAAAATGCTGATGAACTCGGTTTACTGGGTCTGGGTGTTTTCAGCGGTGAGGATGAGATTGATTTTTCTCAGGGATCACTGATCACCACTGAAAACGACTGCGATCTGGCCATTCAGGGAACCGCGTTTTTTCATGTCAAAACACCGGATGGGGATCGCTACACCCGCGATGGGCGGTTTATTCTTGATGAAGCCGGAAATCTGGTGACCACAGAAGGGTATCAGGTACTCAACTCCAGCAACCAGCCCATCAAGCTGGATGCCGGTGAATTTGAGGTGACCAGCGCCGGCGAGTTGTTCGTCGACGGCCAATCGGTTGGAAAGATTGGTCTGGTAGAGTTTGAAGATCCCGCCGCCGACCTTGAACATGAAGAGGGCAATCTGTATTCCGCCAACGGAACCGGAAAGGCTGCTGTAAATTCATCCGTTGCGCAGGGGGCTTTGGAAAACTCCAATGTCAACGCAGCTCAATTGATGGCGCAGATGATCGAGGTCAACCGCGCATATGAGGCTGCTCAGGAAATGGTTTCCAATCAGGATGAATTGCTTGGAAAAACGATCTCTTCACTGGGTCGTTATTAAGAGGGAGTGAAAAATGGGTAATTCGCTTTATCACACACTCAATATCTCACGCCATGATCTGCTCAACCGGATGATGGATCTGGATACGATCAGCAACAACCTCGCCAATGTAAACACGGTGGGATTTCGTTCCAGCCGTATGAATTTTCAGGAGCTGTTCAACTCACAGTATCTGGAGGGCAGCACCGTTAATGGCTCTCAGACGTTGACCCGGCAGGGAGTATTGCAAACCACTGATAACCCCTTTGACTGGGCCATTCAGGGGGATGGTTTCTTCCCGGTCAAGTTACCCAATGGTGAAACCGGTTACACCCGTGATGGTATTTTCTCACTGGATGGACAGCGCCAGCTTGTTAATTCCAGTGGTTATGTGCTGGATTGGGATGGGCAGATACCCGAAACGACAACCGGTATCAGCATCTCGAAAACCGGCGAGGTGACTGCTCTGCTGGAGGATGACACATCGCAAATGATCGGCAATGTCGAGCTGGCTCGTTTTGCCAACCCGAGCGCGCTGATCAGCGCCGGAACCAATGTATGGATCCCCGGAGATGCATCCGGCGAGGCAGAAATGGTGCAGCCGGGAACCGAAGGAATGGGATTTGTCCAATCGTATGCGTACGAAAGATCGAATGTCAACATGACCGAAGAAATGACACGCCTCATTCAGGTACAACGAGGCTTTCAAATGTCGGCGCGAGTTTTGCAACAGACGGACACGATGATTAATCTGGCAATTCATGTTAGGAAGGCATAAAGATTTAATAAATACTGCCGAAGATAATGTCAGCATTCAAGCATTAATCGTCGGGAGGTACAGTGAATATGATTGAAAATAATCGAATTTCCTCATCATCCATCACATCGAAGGCTGCTGATGAAGTGCAACTGTCTGAAAAGAAAGCTCGTGTTGGGGAAACACAACAGACCATCCATAAAAACCTCGACAGGGTAGAGGTATCCGAGAACGCTCGCTTGATGGCAAAAGCGACAGCGGCCTTGAACGAGAGCGTGGAAGCTGAAGATTCGGAAATAAAACGCATAACAGATGAGGTACAGAACGGTATCTATGAAATTCCGCTGAACAAACTGGCCAGTGTTCTGCTGGACCGTTTGTTCAAGCCAGATTAATTCATTAACACAGGAAGGGCTGCTGGAATGATGGAAGAGAATATCAATATGGAATTGGCCGGTTATGAAAACACACTTGTGAAAGAATTTCGGGCCATGGAAACTTTGGTGAACATCTCAAGAAATGAGCGTGAGCTTATTTTAAAGGGTTCGCCGAATTCTCTGATTAAGAACACAGAAGAAAAAGAAGCAGCCATCGACCGTTTTTCGTTACTGGAAGAAAATTCCAGAATGTTTCTTCAAAAAATTGCATTAAAACTTCAGCTTCAATCTGAGCGGGCCAGTATCAAAGAGATATTGCCCTGTTTACGAAAAGAGGATTCAGAACGGATCACCCGGCTGTTGGATGGAATAAACGCGCTGGTATCGACCGCAAGAGAATTGAACCTGGGCAATCAGGCCCTGGTGCTCACTCGCATGGATTGGCTGATGGCGACCCAGTCTTTTATCGCATCATTAATGCAGCCGGAAAAATCATACCAGATGCCGCTGGCTGTCAACGGCGGTCGCGATACCACCATATCAAGTATGGAATATAAAGTGTAGGAGAACAGCATGCCCACTCTGGCTTCCGGTATTCATACAGCCTTACAGGCGGTGCTGGCACAGTCACTGACCATCGAGACCATTGAACACAATGTGGCCAATGTCAGTACGGTTGGGTATCACCGCCAGAGCGCGGTTTTAAGGGCCACTTCCAGCGCGACCTCGGTGATGAATTTTTCAACCTATTCGGCCGGTCAGATTGGCACGGGTGTTACGGTTGATCGCATCAACCGCTTTTCACTGGATTTTTTTGATGGCCGTTACCGCTCCATTTTGGCTGATACCAAAAGCTGGGAGTATCAAAGAGAAATGTATGTGCAAATGGAAACGGTGCTGTCTGATCTTTCTGATGAAGGGATTTCGCAGCAAATGGACCGTTTCTTTCAGGATTGGCAAAGATTGTCAGCGGATCCTGCCAACAACAGTGTGCGTACTGAATTGTTAACCAACGCGGCTGCGATGACCGAAAAATTTAACAGCTCCGCTGAGCAGTTGATCGCTTTGCGTCGTGACCAGAACCTGACGGTCAGAAACCGTGTGAATGAGATCAATACGCTGGCTCAAAGCACAGCCAGTTTGAATGCAGAAATATCGCGGGTCATTGCTTTGGGTGAACAGCCCAATGACCTGCTAGATCAACGAGACCTTGTGCTGGATCGCCTGTCTGAGTTGGCCGGCGCAACTTCCAGCACCCAGGAGAATGGTGAGGTTGTGGTGTCAGTCGGCGGGCATATCCTGGTGACCGGTCATGACGCCTTGCGACTCACCACCATCCCGGATACCGATCCGGCCAATGCCGGGGTGGACAAGATTGTGTGGGAAGCCGATTCAAAAGAACTAAACCTTTCCGGCGGTGAGCTGGAAGGGATCCTGAAGATCAGAGACTATTACATTCCCAATTATCTGGCAAAGCTGGATGACGCCGCAACGACCCTGATCAGCCAGGTGAATTCCCTTCATGCCGACGGATACACACTGGATGGAGAGAAGGGTGGGGTGTTTTTTACAGGCAACAGCGCACTGGATATCGGTATCAACCTTGATTTGGCTCCTGAAGATCTGGCAGTCTCCAGCGACCCCGATGAAATTGGAAACAATAATATTGCCAGTCAGATTTTCAAGCTGCGTGACGAAAAATTGATGGGAAGCAATACTCAGACCCTCGGCGAATATTTCAATGTGATCATGACCGACCTGGCTACCTCAGCCAAACAGGCAGAGGACAACTTCAAGCAGTATGATACAGTTCTGGATGCGCTGGGGGCGCAGCGTCAATCAGCCACCGGCGTATCACTGGATGAGGAAGCTGCCAACCTGGCGATGGCCGAAAAAGCCTACCAGGCGGCCGCACGCGTGATGAACGCCTTTGATGAGCTGCTGGATATTGTGATCAACAATATGGGTCTGGTGGGGCGATAGGAGCACACAATGCGTATCACAAATCAAATGATGACCAACGGGCTTCTCCAGCACGCCCAAAAAACCATGAACGATGTGAACATCACTCAGGAGCAGATCGCCAGCGGAAAGAGATTCCAGACGCCTTCTGAAAATCCTACCGATGCTTCGAGCAGTCTTCAATTAAAATCTGCCCTCACGGTTTCACAGGGATACCAGGAATCAGCGGCATTGATCCAGGATTGGATGTCTGAAACGGATTTCTGTCTGTCTCAACTGGTTGACATCGCCACCGACGCTCAGAAATTGGTCCAGGGCGGTATCAACGATACCATGGATGATAAATCACGCGCCACGATGGCTACCGAGCTGACCGAAATGATCAACCAGGCAATCGATCTGGGTAATACCCGGTTTCAGGGAAATTACATTTTTTCCGGTGTCCGGTTGGATTCCCCATCTTTTGAGTTGACCGAAACGGGTACGCTCAATTATCTGGGCATCAGCAAGGATATGAAGCGTGGCATCGGGCAGAGCAGCGAAGTGACCATGAACATCAACGGCGATCAGGCCATTGCTCCGCTGATCCAGGCGATGATTAAGGCGAGAGACAATCTTCAAGCGAACAACACCACCGATTTACCCGACTCACTGGATGAGTTGGAGAGCGCGATGGATACTCTGGTTGTGAAGCAAACCGCAAACGGCGCACGGATGCGTCAGGTAGAAACGGGGATATCAAACATGGAGGACTCGGATATTAATTTGCAGGCGATTTTGAACCAGAAAGAGAATACCGATCTTTTAGAGGCAGCCGCCGTCCTGAAAAGTCAGGAGACTGCCTATCAGATTGTGCTTGAAGTAGGAAACCGGGCCATTTCAGCCCTTAACCTGTTCGATTATATGCAATAATGACCCATCAAATGGGATGACAATCGCGGTAAACGCAGGGAAGGACTGCCATGCTGGTTTTGAATCGGGAAGTAAATGAGACAATCGCGATCGGTGATTCCATTGTGGTCACCATACTGGGTATTGAGGGCGATCGCGTGAAGATCGGGATCCAGGCTCCTCGAGAAATTTTGATTCTGCGCGGCGAAATCCGTGATGCGGTGATGGATCAGATCAAAATTCAGCAGAAGATGCTCAACGAGGTGAACGAAGACTCGTTTTCCGAACTGCGTAGTTTACTGGCCGAAGAATCGGATGTTTCTGCTGAAACGACATCCACTGCAAAGGATACTCCAGGCAAACAGTAAATATCACTGCTTCACCTTTTCACAAGGTTTACTAAAGGATGGGCTCACGCTCATCCTTTTTCTTTCCACGACTGCCTGATTATTCATAAGATCTTTCGTATGTTTTTACGGTGGGTTTATATCTTCCCTTTTCATGGCATGTTATCTTTGGAGGGCATCAGGAGTAATAGCGTTATTTACTATTTGAAGTCTACGTTAAAGGTGTATATCTATGCCGGATTTTGACATCAGCCCCGAAGAATTGCCAATTTTTTTGGCTGAAACTGATGAGAATCTTCAGTCTCTGGATGAGATCCTGGTCATTCTTGAAAAAGATAACGAGGATGAGGCGAATCTGCAGACTGCGTTTCGCGCTGCTCATACCCTGAAAGGTATGGCGGGAATGATTAATCATACCCGCATGGTGGAGGTGACGCATGCCATGGAGACCATTTTTGACGGGCTTCGTAAAAAAAGCCTGAGTATCAGCTCTGAAGTCATCGACGCCTGCCTGGAAACTGTTGACGCCCTCCGTCTTTTGCGTGAAGAGGTGGAAACCCTTACCACCAGTGAGATCGATACAGATGGGCTGGTGGTGCGTCTGAAGGATGTTTTGCACCAGGAACGGGTCATTCAACTGGAAGAGCATCTTAATCCAAAACCAACCGCCGCATTTACCCGAAAAGAAGCTCCCTCACCCTTACCAGAGGTGATCACCCCTGCTCCGGTGCAGTCGATCACCACCCCGATCACCGAAGAGGACTGTGTGGCGGTGAAGGTGGAGGTAGTAAAGAACAGCGTGGCCTCTGCAGCACGCGCCTTTCAGGTGGTCATGGCTCTGCAGGAACTGGGCGAGATCATGGCGCTGGAACCATCACGTGAGGTGATTGATTCGGCGCTACCGGTCAGGCAGTTATCCGCCAGTGTAAAGACAATAACAGACGGTGAAGAGATCCGCCGGAGACTGCTTGAAATCTCAGAGATCGAGCATGTTTTAATCGGTCAAAATGAAATTGCCCAAAATGGCACCACGAAAGCTGCTGAACCCGCTCAAGCGGATAAGTTCAGTGATGAACTATATGAAATGGTTGGCGAGCATCTGATCAGGCGCGGGATCATTACACGATACATGCTTCAATCAGTTCTCCTGGACCAGAAAAACAGCAAAGAGAAAAAGATACTGGGCAAATTCCTGGTAGAAAAGGGTTTGATTTCTCAAAGTAAACTGGATGATGAGATCATGCGTATGATCCAGGACCAGAAGAATTCGACCACCAGCCAGACGGTATCAAAAAAGAATAACGGGTCAGAAATGACCGTCCGTACGAGTGTGGGCCACTTAAATGCGCTGCTCAACCTGGTAGGTGAGCTGATCACGGACCGCAATCACCTGTATCAACTGCGCAGCCGCCTGGAACGGGGGATGGATCAACATCATGAGGTGGAGGAGCTGGCCGAAACGGTTGCCCACCTTGGCCGGATCACCGATCAGCTTCAGGAAGAAGTGCTGAGTATCCGCATGCTGCCGGTGAGCAATGTTTTCAATAAATTTCCCCGCCTGGTACGTGACCTGTCGCATAAATTGGGAAAGAAAATTGAACTGGTGATCCACGGTGAAGATACCGAACTGGACCGCTCGGTGATCGAAGAAATCAACGATCCCATCATTCACATGCTGCGAAATTCAATCGATCACGGTATTGAAGAACCGTCAGCCCGTCTGGCCGCCGGTAAGCCTGAAGCTGGAACCATCGTTCTTTCGGCTCAGCATGAACAGGGCAATATCATCATCACGGTAAAAGACGATGGAAAGGGCATTGATGCTGAAGCATTGCGCCGGAGCGCCGTCAACAAAGGACTGATCACCCAGGAGGAAGCCGATCGTCTGAGCGAGGAAGAATCGATCAACCTGATTTTTGCCTCCGGGCTGTCTACCTCAAAAGTGGTCAGTGATGTATCGGGCCGTGGTGTGGGGATGGATATCGTACGCAACAATATCCAGCGCATCAACGGCAATATTTCAGTGGAAACCAGGCTGGGTGAGGGAACTCAATTTCAGGTAAGCCTGCCGCTGACTCTGGCGATTATCCCTACCATGCTGGTAGATCTGGGTGGGACCACGTTTGCCTTTCCGTTGGTGATGGTAGCCGAAATTTTGCGTCTGGATGACAAAGATATCCAGTTCATCCGCGGCAAACCGGTGACCATGCTGCGAAACACTGTTCTGCCATTAGTCAACCTGAGTGAGGTATTCGGCTTTGATGATTCCCCGCAAAAAACCGCCGATTGGAACTATGTGGTGGTGGTGTATTACGGAAAAGTCAGGGCGGGCATCCTGGTTGATGGGCTGCTGGGGCAGGAAGAGGTGGTGGTGAAATCGCTTGGCTCGTTAATCGGCGAGTTGCCGGGCATCTCTAGCGCTGCCATTTTAGGTGACGGGCATGTGGCATTGATTATCGATGTGCCCGGTTTGTTGAAATTATCCGGTGCTCGCTAGAATGGGAAAAATCCAAAATGAGTGAAACACAAGCAATCAATAAGGATCTGATTAACCGCTTTGAGGCGTTTGCCTGTGAAGGAATGCGTAATGCGGTCAACGGGTTTTCCACCATGCTGGGTGAAAAACTGCAAACCAGCGCGCCCACCTTCAGGCAGGTACCGATCCGTGAAATATCTGAGTTGCTGGGGGGCCCCGAGACGGAAGCAGTGGGGATTTACCTGAATTCAGAAGGAAAAGTCTCCGGGCAGTTCATGCTGGTGATCCCGCTGGAGCGCTCATTGGAAATGGCCGATCTGATCTTAGGCCAGGAACCGGGAACTACCAAAGTTCTTGGCACTTTAGAGCGCTCTGCATTGGGTGAAGTAGGAAATGTGACGGCGTCATTTTTCCTGAATACGTTTTCCAGTATGACCGGTATTGACGCCCGACCATCCCCCCCGGCAGTGATGGTGGATATGGTTGGAGCCATCATGGATATCATCGTAGCCACCTGCGGCGGCGTAAGCGATCATGTGTTGCTGATGCAGACCAAATTCCTGTTGAAAGATCGAAGTATCGAAACCAGTTTTTGGGTGATTCCGGATCCGCATACCCTGGAAGTGTTGCTGGTCGAGGGTTAGTTTATGGGTGAGCCTATTAGTGTGGGATTGGGTGAGAGTGTGGTCAGCCGGCAGGCAGGTGATGTGCTGATTGCTTACGGGTTGGGATCCTGTGTGGCAGTTGGGATGTATGACCCGCAGGAACGGATCTGCGGATTGCTTCACGCGGTTCTTCCTGAAAAGATGAACGGCAGCGAGATTAAAACCAAGTTTGTAGATAGCGGGATTGAGGAACTGCTCAATGAGATGTTGCGATCCGGGGCCGATAGACGGCGTCTGGTTGTTCGTATAGCCGGTGGGGCAAATATGATCACCTCACCCGGATTTTCAAAATCATTCGATATTGGCAATCGTAACGTTGCCGCCGCCAGGAAAACGCTTGAAAAATTTTCTCTGTCTTTGAAAGGCGAAAGCGTGGGCGGTCATACTGGTAGAACAGTTCGATTTTTTGTTGGAGAAGGCCGTCTGACCGTCAAGATGATCGGCGGTGTGGAAGCAACTCTGTAATTTACTTTTGGAGAGAACGGGCATGGCAAAAATTCTGATTGTGGACGATGCTGAATTTCTGAGAATGCGGATTTCGAAAATGCTGACCGGTGAAGGTTTTGAGGTGGTGGAGGCTGAAAACGGCCTGCGCGCTCTCGAAAAATATCAGGAGATCAAGCCGGATCTGGTTTTAATGGATGTGACCATGCCGGAGATGGATGGCCTGACCGCATTAAAATCCATTCGCGCGACTGACACACAGGCTCGCGTGATCATGTTGACTGCCCTGGGGCAGGAATCGGTGGTGCTGGATGCTATTAAATCTGGCGCAAAGGATTTTATCGTTAAACCTTTTGAGCAGGAACGCGTATTGGGCGCCATCAAGAAGATCCTTGGATAAGCGAACTCATGATGATCAATGAGACCGGTTTCACACCAGGTTCACCAGCTGCCGCCATCAAAGTGATGGTTGTAGATGATTCTGCCTTTATGCGATATGCCATTTCCCATCACCTGGAAGGCAATCCCCTGATCAAGGTGGTAGGTACGGCCCGTAATGGGGTGGAAGCGCTGGAATTGATCCCCAGGTTGAATCCGGATGTGATCACCATGGATATTGAAATGCCGCAAATGGACGGGCTTACCACCCTGCGGCATGTGATGAAACAATTTCCCCGACCGGTAATCATGTTGAGCAGCCTCACCACTGAAGGTTCGGAGGCTACCATCACCGCGTTGACGATTGGCGCAGTTGATTTTGTCCCAAAACCCACCCAAAAGGCGAGCATCAATGAGGTGATGGCAGAGGTTGCGGCGAAGATCGTAAAGGTTGCCTCGATTCGGGTGAAGGCTGCGCCGGTCGTCAGTAAAGAACCACTGGTGAACGTGCCTGCAAAATCCCCTTTGCGTCCCCTCAACCGGTTTGACCCGATTGTGGTCATCGGTAGTTCTACCGGCGGACCGAAAGCGCTTAACACAGTGATCAGTGGTCTGCCCGCCGACCTGCAGGCAGCTGTGGTGATTGTGCAGCATATGCCGGTTGGTTTTACCTTCTCTCTGGCAACCCGGTTGAACACACAGACGGGTCTGACGGTTCAGGAGGCCAAAGAGGGTGACCGGCTTGAAGTTGGCAAAGCCCTGCTGGCCCCGGGCGGTTACCATATGGTCTTTGATCAACAGGGTGAGGTATCACTGAACCAAAATCCGCAAGTGCACGGGGTCAGACCTGCAGTGGATGTATCTTTGATTTCCCTGGTTCAGAATTACAACAAACGTGTTATCGCCGCCATACTTACCGGTATGGGCAGCGATGGGACCAATGGGGCCAAATTACTGCACAGTATAGGCGGCGGGGTGATTGCCGAGCATGAATCAACCTGTGTGGTGTACGGTATGCCACGCAGCGTGATCGAAGCTGGCGCAGCGAACGAGATTGTACCGCTGGATAGAATTGCCGAGGCAATCAGCCAGCGGGTGAATAAGTCATCGAATTAGCGGTTGTGGAAAGAGGTCATCGGTGGATGCAACGGTCTACTCACAGGTAAAAAATTCGGTTAAGAGATTGTTGAACATTGACCTGAATTATTACAAAGAGGAACAGGTGAAACGGAGGCTTGATTCCTGGCTGGCCCGCAATGATATGCCAAACTGGGATATCTACATCGAGAAGCTCACTCGCGATTCGGTAGAACTCTCACGCTTTCGGGATTACCTGACCATCAATGTGACCGAATTCTTCAGAGATATGCCCTACTGGAAGACGCTTCAGGAACAGGTGCTGCCCATGCTGGTGAAGCAATCGGTCGAACGAAAATCACCGCTAAAACTGTGGAGTGCCGGCTGTTCCATTGGCGTGGAAGCATATACCCTGGCCATGGTCATGGATATGGTTGCGCCTCATGCACCCTGTGAAATTCTGGCATCCGATATGGATCGGGGAGCCTTGCAGAGAGCAAAAGCTCGCGGTCCGTTTTCAGGTGATGAAATCCGCAATCTGACGCCGGAACAAAAAAGCCGCTACATGACCGAACTCAACGGGAAGTTCTTTGTCAAAGAGCAGTATGCCCGAATGATCCGCTTTTTTGAACAGGATTTATTAAAAGATACATTCAATCCAAATATGGATTTGATTGTTTGCAGGAATGTGGTGATCTATTTCACCCGTGAGGCCAAGGATATGCTGTATCGAAAATTCCACAACGCATTACGCCCTGGAGGTATTCTGTTTGTGGGCGGAACCGAACTGCTGGCTCGTCCGGGTGAGCTTGGATTTTCCAGTAAGTGGATGGCATTCTATGCAAAAAACTGAACAACATCGACCAGGGAATGCTTGAGATCACCCTGAGAACTATTGCCGGAGGTATCGGATCGCATGAATGTTGAAATTTTAAAACCTTTTGTCGAAGGCTCTGCGGAGGTCCTGGCTTTGGAGGTAAAGACGAAGGTTGAAAAAGGAAATCTGACCCTTCAAAAGTCAGCGATGACCACCCAGGACGTTACTGTGATGTTGAGCCTGGTGGGTGAAGTGAAAGGTGTGGTGCTGATCAGCCTGTCACAAACGGTAGCGCTGAAAATCATTTCCAGAATCCTGGAGCAGGAATTCACCGAATTTGATTCGATGGCTCAAAGCGGTATCGCTGAACTGGGAAACGTGATCACAGGTCGATCCATCGTCAAGCTGTCTCAGGCTGGTTACCGTGTGGATATCTCGCCGCCTACCGTTATCACCGGAAAGGGTGTGCAGGTCTCCACATTGGATTTTTCGCGTATTGTAGTGCCGTTAACGACTGATCTGGGTCCTATGGAGATCCACCTGGCTATCCGTGAAGTTAAACATGGACAGGCGTCTGTTCCGGATGAATTTGTTCCTCTCACACAACACACAGCAGCATAGCCATATCAGAGGACAGGATAGGAGATCAAAATGAATGTGAAATACCTGAACCCCTTTGTGGAAGCTGCATATGAGGTGCTCGCCTCCGAAACCGGTGCTGATATTCAGCGGGGTGACTTATCCATGCAAAGTGAGCACTACATTACCGATGATGTCACCGTGATTATCGCCCTGGTAGGATCGGTGGAGGGGAATGTTTTTTACAGCATGACAAAAATCACGGCCATCCAGCTTGTTTCCCGCATGATGGGTGAAAAATTGACCGAGCTGGACAGCCTGGCGCAAAGCGGGATTGCGGAGCTGGGCAACGTGATCACCGGCCGAGCCAGCATGAAACTTTCATCCGCCGGTTATGAGGCCACCATCTCACCGCCCTCGCTGATCCTGGGTAGAGGCGCTTCAATTTCTACCCTGGATTTTCCCCGTATCAAGGTTCCGTTGAGAACATCAGACGGCGAAATGGTGATTCACCTGGCATTACGGCAGGGTTCACGCAACGATCTGAACACAGCCCAACTGGCTGTTCCAGCGGCTCCGAATACCACCGTTCGTTGAACCGGTTAAGACAGGCCTGAAAAAGGATCAGTGAGTCATGCAAAATCAATCAGTGGTTTTTCGTATCGGAAACGAATCCTATGGGGTGGATGTCGATTCGGTCGTCAGCATTATTAAAATGCAGGAAATTACCCGGGTTCCCCATGCCCCCGAATTTATTGAAGGGGTCACCAATCTGCGCGGGGCGGTGGTTCCCATTCTTGATTTACGCCGCCGGTTTGGGTTGCCATCCGAAAAACCCGGCCCAAACACCCGTATCATGATTATCAATGCCGATGACACCCATGCCGGGTTAGTAGTGGATGCCGTCACACAGGTGGTGCAGGTCCCCGATGATACGATTGAGCCCCCGCCGCAAATGGCTATTACGGCTAATTCAACATTTATTCGCGGTATTGCCAAAGTGGATGGCGCTCTGATCATTCTACTGGATATGAAACGTGTGCTGACCTTTGAAGAGAAGGAACGGGCTGCCGGATAATCGATTTTCCTGTATGGACAAAGATTTCACAAGAGGTGTGGACCTACCGCACCTCTTGTTTTTTATCTTACTGTGAATACCCGGGCCTTACCGTATCCTTTTCTGGATCTTGGAAACAAACAGCACGCCAACACATGGGTATCGGAGGGGAATTCATCCACCGACCGGGATTTAACAGAATCTTTACACCCCACGGACTAAAGAAGAGGATCAACCTGACGAAAACATAACTAGACCAAAGCAATGGAGGCGGGTATAAGGAAATCAGGGAAAATATACAGGCGGAAAATTCCATTCAGCGGATATGTGGTTCCGGAAACGGTAACCAGGTCGAAAAGAAAACAAATCAACTTTTTTTAAAATGGGGAAGGATCCCCTGAAACAATCAAACATGGAGGTTTGAAATGGCAGAGATTGATGTAACCCGTATTGCCGGTAATATCGGCGCAATGAATTCGCTGAATTCTTTGAAAGCAATCAACAACAAACTGGCGATCCACCAGACCCGTCTCTCTTCCGGCAAGCGCATCAACAGCGCTGCTGATGATCCGGCTGGCCTGAGCATCGCTACCAAAATGCTCTCCCGGTCCGAAGGCCTGAAAGTAGCTCTCAACAACATCGGCGACACCAAGAACCTGCTGGCCGTCGCTGAATCCGGCTTGGGTAGAATCAATGACATCCTGGTTCAGATGCGCAACAAAGCAGAGACCGCCGCATCCGATACCATGAGCACCACCGAGCGCGATGCCATCAAGACGCAATTGGCTGCATATGCCGCCCAGATCGATGACATTGTGGATCAGACCAAGTGGAATGATCAGAAACTGATCGACGGCACCACCGGTACCCTGCGCTTCCAGACCGGCGCCGATTCCGGTGAATTCACCGAGATGAGCGCTATTTCTGATATGCACGCCACCGTGCTGGGCATTGTAGATGGTATCACCACCTCGGCTTCTTCAAGCGTTACCGACGGTACCGTCAATGTGATTGCCTCCACCGCTGAAGGCGCCACCCTGGCCGGTGTAGATGAACTGGCTTCCGGTAATTACACCGCGCATATCGTGGTCGACAACACCGCAGATGCGACCAGCTATATCCAGTTGAAGGATGCCTCTGGCAACCTGATGACCATCGATGCTGATGGCACGGCTGGGGGCTTGTTGGGTACCTCACTTGGTTTTGACGTTACTGCTGACCAGCCAATTAACCTTGGCAACGGCCTCACGATCACTTTGGATGCCGCCATCGCTGATGGAACTTATGATAAAACCGTCACCTACACCCGTGCCGGTGCCTATCAGATCAACGCCAATGACGCTGCCACCTTCAGCGATTACATGGATAAGATCAACGATGCCATGACGGTCGTGAATGAAAACATGGCAACCGTTGGCGCCCTGACCGGACGCCTGACCTTCAAGGAAGACCAGGTGTCGGCAGCCCAGATCAACGTTGAAGCGGCTTACAACCGTATCATGAACGCCGATATGGCCGAAGAGCAGGTGAATGCCAGCAAGTACCAGATCCTGCAGCAGACGGCCACCGCCATGCTGGCCCAGGCCAACACCGCTCCGCAGTTCCTGCTCCAGTTGTTCCGGTAAATTTTCTCAGTCCGCGAATGGTTGATGGCGGGTGGCACCCTTCACCGGGTGCCCCCGCTCAACTTTACAGAAATCTGCAGGAAAGACTAAAGTCGAACAGGATATTGGCGATAATGAATCAAGAGAATACGAATAGCATTGGAAGGATGGAAACATGTCGTATACATCGTCAATCAGTTCGAGTACAGGGCTCAGCTCGACCTTCCTCAATTTGATCAACAATTTGATGGAGATCGAGAGCCAGCCTCTCACTCGCCTGGAAGAAAAGAAAGATACCATCACCGTTCAAAAGGCGGTGTACACTGATTTAAACAACATGCTGACAGACTTCCAGACCTCTGTAAAGTCGCTGCTTTCGACCGATTCCAGCTATTCCTTTTCCGCAAAAAATAATGTGAGTGTAAACGGCGTGGCTGAAGGATCCACCGTTCTGACGGCCAGCGCCTCATCCAGCGCCATCCCCTCCGATTACCAGGTAGCCGTCACATCTCTGGCCAAACAACACCGGGTCAGTTCCGATAAATTGATGTATTCAAATCAGAGATTGGACTATTCCGGTACCTTTCTTTTGGGCGGCACTGGCGCCGCAGCCGCCACTCTCTCCTCGGGAATTGTCGGCACAATGGAGAGTGTTAATCTGGCCTCTGTCGACAATGACCAGACTGAGCTGGGGAACGGTGCCTATTATGTCGAAACCCGCCAGGATTCACAGTACGGATGGCAGTTCCGATTGGTGGATTCTGATGGAAACGCGATGAAAATCCAAAAAACAGACGGCACATACACCACCGGGTGGCAGGCGATCACCGCCGGAGTGTATGATACCGGTAGGGGATTGACCCTCAATTTTGGTTCTGATCCTGAACAATACCAGGTGGTCAGCCGGGGTTCGGGAGCGGGTCA
>DAISXR010000016.1:51239-52711 GCA_036825755.1 Anaerolineaceae bacterium | reverse complement strand
CCTGCGCCAGACCGTAGGCCAGTCGCGCGCCGCCCACTCCGCCAGCCAGAGCGGTAACTTTGAGATGAGAAAAATTGCGTTCATGCTGGTTCATGACTTCCGGAGTTCCTTCCCCCTTATGATACCATTTTTACCGCACGTCACCGCCGGGGTAAAACCGGGAGCGGCTGCGGATAAACCGATCAGGCTGGTTTGATCACCGCGGGAACCCGTTTTTTGGCGAGTGTTTCCTTCATGCGAAAAGCAAAAACCAATGAAGCCATGATACCTGCGGCGGCAATAAAGATGGTGGTCTGAGACAGTACAAACATCTCTGCCACGCTGCCGATCACGATAGGCCCGCCGGTGCCGCCGGCATCCCCCAGTAACCGCCAGAAACCCAGGAATTCACCCCTGAAATTCTCCGGCGCCAGATCGGCGCCCAAAGTGAGCATGGCTCCGGCCCCCAGGCCGTTGCCAAACCCGATCAGCAGGCTCACCCACAGCAGGCTGGAATAACCGCTGGCAATCGGGATCAACGCGATCCCGATGGATAACAGGACGGAGCTGGAGATGATGGATACCTTGCGGCCCAGCCAGTCCATGATAAAGCCGGCCGGTATGAACAGGGTCATATCCACAGCCGAGGAAAGGCTCATGATCATGCCGATAGATTGGACATCCAGGTGGAGAACCTCGGCGGCGTAGAGGGGGATGATAATGCTGGGACCGGAACGTACCATCTGCATGAAGAAGAAGCCCGTACCTGCCCAGGTGACGGTGCCCCACTGCTCGCCAAAAATCTCTTTGAGGCTCTTAATGTTCAGACGGTGTTTTGAACCGGTTTCGTCGCGATCCAGCCCGGTTTTGGGCAAAAAGACGGCGTTGGCAATCAGCGCTGCGATAAAAGCCAAGCCAAAGAACAAAAACGGGACGCGCAGTCCAAACGCACCGGCGATGGCTCCGCCGGCCATGGGGCCGATGAAGTTGCCGATGCGGAAAACGCCGCCCAAAATGCCCAACGCCCGCCCGCGCTGATCGATCGGCACAGCGCCTACAATCCAGGTATGGCGGGTGACCGTGTACAGCGAGGTGCCGAACCCGGACAGGAACAGGTAGAAAAACGCATCCAATACCGAAAACGACCAGAACAAAGCCACCGTGGAAAGACCCGCGATGATGATGCCGGTGATCATGGCGCGTTTGATGCCCAGCCGGCGGATCATCATACCGGCCGGCAAATCGCCCACCAGCATGCCGATCTTATCGGCGCTGAGCAGCAGCCCGATCAGCGTGTAGGGCACGTCAAAGCTGCTGGCAAACAACGGCAGCACCGGTATCAGCAGGCTGCGGGCAATCGAAAAGATGGTGGAGGGCAGATACAACGGCAGGATCAGCGCGGCGACGGTTTTGCCAATCGAAACTCGGGCAGGTTCCGTTTGCGTTTCCATCTGGCTGTTATTCAATTGTGGCGTGGGTGCGGACATAGGTGA
>DAISXR010000016.1:48309-51139 GCA_036825755.1 Anaerolineaceae bacterium | reverse complement strand
TTGGAGCTTTGGCCAGCCCACGTGTAAATGCTCTGGTGCCCAACCTCACCAAAATGTTCTCATCCGCCTGGAAGATGGGCCTGCGCCATATCATCCTCACACAGGATACCCACGACCCGGATGCGATTGAGTTTGAAGCTTATGCTGCGCACTGCATCCGCGGTACGGTGGAGGCGGAGACCATCCCGGAATTCAAAGCGCTGCCGTTTTTTGATCAAATCGTGGTTTATGAGAAGAATTCCATTTCATCCAACATCAATACCCCATTAAACGACTGGATCGCCAGCCACCCCGAGGTGGATACCTGGCTGCTGGTGGGCAACTGCACCGATATCTGCGTTTACCAGTCGGCGTTGTTTTTACGCCTGCAGGCCAATGAACTGCGGCTGCAGCGGCGGGTGATTGTGGCCCAGGATTGCGTGAATACCTATGATCTGCCGGTGGACACAGCCCGGTCGATTGGTGCCCTGCCGCATGACGGCGATCTGCTGCACACGCTATTTTTGTATCACATGGCGCTGAACGGGGTAGAGGTTATCCAGGGATACGAATATTAGGCAGCTTCCGCAATCTGTTCAAACCAATAATATTTTCTGGGCGGCTGAAGGGCCGCCCTTTCTTTTTTTTACTGACCAGGGCCTGTTTAGTTTACTGCGCCTGTCTTATTGTTTTAGCGAATTTCAGATTGTCAATCTGACTCGTAAACCGTGATTTGAAAAAAGATGATGTATACTTCAAGCCACACGCACCAACTGCCGGATCTTTACGCTGTGGATGAGACCGGCTGTTGATTTTTTTGAGAATTCCTATGTTTGAGCAGCCCGGGTTATTCCAATCTCTCTCTTTCAGTGTCAGCGAGGTGACTCGCTATGTGCGCAATCTGCTGGAGCAGGATGAACTGCTTTCCAACGTGTGGGTGCGCGGTGAGATCTCCAACCTGGCCCGGCCGCGTTCCGGTCATATCTACTTCACCCTCAAAGACGCCGGTGCATCCCTGCGCGGGGTGGTGTGGCGATCCAACCTGATACGCATGCCGGCCAATCTGCGCGACGGTATGCAGGTGGAAGCCCACGGCTCCATCGGCGTGTATGAGCGCGACGGGCAGTACCAGTTGTACGTCGATTTCTGCCGTGAAGCCGGAGAGGGGCTGCTCTACCAGGAGTTCTTAAGGCTTAAAGAAAAACTGGAAGCCGAAGGCTTGTTTGATGAGGAGCGTAAACGCCCCATCCCGGAACGGCCCAAAAAGATCGGCATTGTCACCAGCCGGACGGCGGCTGCCTTGCAGGATGTGCTCAACACCCTGCGCCAGCGCAGCCCGTGGGTGGAGGTGTATCTGTCGCCGGCCGGTGTGCAGGGTGAGAGCGCCCCGGCTGAAATTGTGCAGGCGCTGGATCGCCTGAACCGGCTGGTACAGCCGGATGTGATCCTGCTGGTGCGCGGCGGCGGTTCGCTGGAAGATCTGTGGTCTTTCAACGATGAGCGAGTGGTGCGGGCTGTAGCGGCGTCACAGGCGCCGGTGATCAGCGGGGTGGGCCATGAGACCGATTTTACGCTGGTGGATTTTTGCGCGGATTTACGGGCGCCTACACCCACCGGCGCGGCGGTGCAGGCTGCCCCCGACCGCTCGGAGCTGGAAGCCGAATTGCTGGATCAGAAGAGACGCCTCTTCTACGCCCTGGATGACTGGCTCAGCGAGGCGCGTCATCAGATTCAAGTGGACACGGGGCGTTTGGCCTCACTTTCACCACGCTGGCGTGTGCGTAATGACCGTCAGCGATTGGATAGCATGAATGAGCGTATGTACTCAAATGTGTTACACCTCCAGCAAAGGCGTCGGCTGGCAGTCCACAGCCTGAACGCCCGGTTGGAAGCGCTCAATCCGCGGGCTGTTCTTCAGCGCGGGTATTCACTGGTGTTTGATGCGCAGGGCGCGCTGGTGCAGAGCTACCGGCAGGTAAGCCCCGCCGATGCCGTGGAGATCCATCTGGCTGAAGGGCGGCTGAAGGCGAACGTTACCGAGGTTCAAAAACCGCCGGAGGACCAGACGGGCCAATAAATTGCATCTTATCGGGTGCGCCCCTGTTCACTGGCGCGGCATGATTTTTAGAGGATCAGGAACGATCAAATGACAGAAAATCAATCCAATCCATATCCGGATATCCAGACTCTTTCGTATGAGCAGGCGTTTGAAGAACTTGAGACCATTTTGCGCCAGTTGGAAAGCGAGCAGGCCAACCTGGAAGAGACGCTGCGCCTGTTTGAACGCGGGAAGGCGCTGGTGGATCGCTGTTCAGGGCTGCTGGATGCTGCCGATCTGCGTCTGCACGTGCTGAGCGAGACCGGCGACGATCTGGAGACGGATGAGGAGTTCTAAATCCCATGTGGGCAGAACTGGCCGCTAATAAAATCCTGTATGCCAGCCTGACCGCCTGGCTGCTGGCTCAATTCCTGAAGGTGCCCATGGAGTACCTGACCACGCATAAGTGGAACTGGACGTTGCTGCTGCAATCGGGCGGGTTTCCCAGTTCGCACACCTCGCTGGTGGTTTCCACCTGCATCTCCAGCGGGTTATACGCAGGGTTCGATTCTGCGGCTTTTGCCATCAGCCTGGCTTTGGCGATGATCATTTCGTATGATGCGTCAGGCGTGCGCCGTCAGGCCGGGCTTCAGGCGGCAAAAATCAATGTGCTGATCGATGAGCTGTTGAAGGGCCATCCTATTTCAGAGAATCAGCTCAAAGAGGTGCTGGGCCACACCCACCGCCAGGTGATCGCGGGTGTGATTTTGGGGATCATCATATCGGTGTTGTTTTATTTTCTGTTTCCGCCGG
>DAISXR010000016.1:21797-48209 GCA_036825755.1 Anaerolineaceae bacterium | reverse complement strand
ATTCGGGATGACAAACAATACTTCTCTTCGCCAAGACAAAAGATTGGGATAAACCGGCTTGTTTTGTCATCTCGAAGCGAAAACGAAGTTTTCGCGCAGAGATCCGCCCAAGGGCTTTCGATATCGGTTCCAGATATGGAAACGTGCGGAAATTAACCCATGGGCGGATCCCTGCGGGATGACAATCAGGCGGAGCAGCGCATGGATAGAATCGTGTCCTTCCCGCGTACGACTCGTAGAGTGCGTTCGGTTTTTGAACGCACCACATGATACATGAAATCCATTGTTGATTTGTTTTTGTTGGGTTTCGTTGGGTTTGGGCTCGCTCCGCTCGCCAACCACGCTCAATCCAACCTACCCTTAGCGAAAAACGACCCTTACACAATGCGTATTGTGTAAGGGTCGTTGTGTAAAACGAATCGACACAACGCTAGTTATCCCACCCCAAATCGGCTAGAATCTCTTTGTTCTCTCGCGGTTTGTTCTTCGTCCCCAGCAGTTCCTCCCAGAACTGGTCATTATAACGGCGCGAGCGCACCAGAATGGGCATGGGCACACCCCATCCCAGCAGAAGCGCCTCCTCCTTGGGCTGCAGACGGGCCAGCATGCCGCGCAGCGCCTCACGCCCGGCCAGCCCGGAGAGCACGGCCTGGATGTCGCTCTCATCGCCCAGCCAACCGCAGATACGCGTACCTAACTGCGACATGACCTCGTCGTAGATCTGTGAGGGGCGCTGATCGACGATCAATAATGTAACGTAATACTTGCGCATCTCGCGCGCGATGGTGCTGAAGGTGGTCTGCGAGGCCATCTCGCGGTTTAGCAGCTTATGGGCTTCTTCCACCACCACCACCAGCGGGCGCGGTTCCTTGCCCTTGCCGCTGCGAAACTGGTTGGTGCGGTATTCCCATGCCTCGCGGATGCGGCGGGTGAGCAGATTGGTGACCAGCAGGTAATCCAGATCGCTTTCAAAGCTGCCAAACGACAGGATGATGTGCTGCCCGTTCTCCATGCACTGGATGATCTGAGCCAGAACATCGCTGGCGGGCTTTTCCACGATGTAGGGCTTGTTGAACACGCGCCCCATCTTGCTGTGCAGACCCTCGGCGGCGGCCACGTTCACACCGGTGCGGAAGGCCCAGGCAGCCACGCTGTCAGGAGCGGGCACGCGTTTGCCGTCTTCATTTTCCACCGTTGCGCCGACTTTCATATCTTTGAAGGCGCGGAACCAGTTTTCCTGCCCCAGTGAGTTAACCAGCGCGTCCAGCGTGGTGGAGGTGGTTTCCTTCAGGTTCAGCTCGCGGGTGAGCATCTCCACATCTTCGGGGCGGATATCGCTCTCGGCGATCTCCAGGTTGTAATCCGGGCTGTAATTGCGGATGGACGCTCCGCGCCCAAGCCCCACAATGCGCACACGCTCTGGGAATTTGCTGCGCAACCCGACCACACGGGTGTTGGTATCCGAGGCGGTGTCGTCATAGCCGTATTCATTGTGCATGTCAAACACCAGCACAGCCGATTTATTGTATTTGATCAGCCCGGCCAGGATTATGCGGGTAAGGAATGATTTACCGCTGCCGGTAGCCCCAAAGATACCCGCTGAACGCTGGACGAACTTTTTCAGGTTGATGCAGATCGGGTGCGCCTGTTCGGGCGTGCTGCCGATCACAAAATTATCCTCGTCATCCGGCGCGCCGAAGATCTCGGCCACGTCATCCGCCTGAGCCATATACACCTGCGCGTGGTGCGATGGGACAGTTTTCACCGGCAGTGGACGCGGCGTCTCCACCAGGTTTTTGAACCAGTCCATGTAACGCGTATCATCCAGCTCAGGGCCCACTTCCAGCATGAGCTGTGAGAGGATCTCCAGATTGGTGTACAGGGTCTGCCCGTGCAGTTGGGCAGCCAGATCAGGCGGCAGGCGTGTTTCACTGTTGTCATCGGCAAAGCGCGGATCGGTGGAGCCAAGCTGAATATCGGTCACTAAGCCGTAGAATTTCCAGTCGCCGCTGTGGGTGACCACAAAGCTGCCTTCCTTGGCCTGCTGGGGCGGGATGATCAGCCGGGCGTGCAGACTTTCCTTCAAGCCGCCGTCAACGATATAGCCGATCGATTTGTTTTTTTCATTTTCGCCGGTCATTTAGTTCTCCTGTCTGCGGAACTGGGTGTCCGTATCAGCCAGCGCGCCCAGCACGCCCATCAACGCGGGGTAATCATCGCGCAGTAAAGTGATCAACTCACGCGCGGCTGAACCGGCCCAGGCGCTGCCGCCGGCCTGGCAATGTTCATTGGCTGCCATCTGCAAATGCGCCGCCAGCAGTTCGCCGGTGGGTACATTCTCCATGCGCAGGATATGACGCAGATAGCCAAAGCGGCCGGCCGCAGTGAAACGGCGGATCTCCTCCGAGGTGCAGGTGTAGATGCAATCGAGGGTGAGCGGGGGGCGGGGCGGCAGCAGATGGTATACCCTTTTATTCTGCGTATAGCCGATAAACAGGACGCTGATCTCCACCGGTACGTTGCGGTTGAGACGGTTGTCCTGGATGATGCTCTCCTGCACCCGTTCGGCGGTGATCAATTGCCGCACCAGGCCGTCATCATCAATGTGGATATCGTAGATCAGGCCGTAGATCTCCACACCATCCGGCCCGTCGATGGGGATGCGGACCATCCCGCCAAACTCGGGCACGCTCATCTGATTCACCCGGCAGCCCACCACGCAGCCGGAGGTGCCGGAGCGCAGCAGCCGGCCCAGTTCCAAAGCAGTTGGAGAAATGGTCATTTATACCTCGTTCGACTGGTATCCAGGTCTTTGTTGGATTGCTTGAAAGAAGCAGTCTGCACGGTCTGGCCCTGGTTCAGGTGTTCCACAGCGATCATATCCATGATTCTGCGTTTTTCATCAAAGCCCACCAGCGCGATTTCATGGGCGCGGTGCAGGCAGTACGGGTAGGGATTGGCGCCCAGCATGGCGCATTGATCCACCAGCGTGCAGTGCAGCAGATTGAGCAGATCGCGGTTCTCAGCCACCCAGGCCGGCAGCTCCACACGCGCCAGAGCCGGTTTTCCATCGCGTCCGGCGTTCAGATAGAAGAAGTGCAGCGCCAGCGTGCCCTTGAAGTTGGCGGTTTGCTGCGATTTGATGGCAAACACCGCCGAGCGTTGGCCGGGCTTGAGCAATTCGCCGAACAGCTCTTCATCCAGCACACCCTGCAGCGCGCGATTGCGCTCCAGGTGGGCGTAGTGATCCTCGCTTACCAGCGTCAGCTCCAGCAGGCGCACCACCAGATCAGACAGTGGACGGTCCACATAACCGGCCGCCGCCACGCCCATCGATTCCAGTTCGTGCAGTGAATCCAGATATTCCTTCAGGGCGCGGCGGAACTCTTCGCTTTCCCGCGCTTCATAAAACAACTCCAATGGCCCATCGGTGAGAGCCATCACGGGCTGAGGTTTGTCTTTGGCCAGGCGGGCCATGATTTTGCGCTCATCCAGATCACGCATCAGCGCAATCATGCCCTCGCTGAGCAGACCGTTCTGGGTGTGCACCTCGTCAAAGTACAACAGACGCGTATCCTGAAATTCCTGGGGGATGCTCCCGGGGATCCACTGGTACGCCCCCACGTTGATCACGCCGATGGGGAAAGGATCGTGGCGGCTGGGGCTCACCTGCGAGCCGTCGGCTGCCAGCACCATGCCGGCCGGGGGGCAAGGCTGCGGATCCACCGCCTCCAATATGTGATCCTGGGTGGGCACGGCGCAGCGTAAACGCTGATTTGCCTGCGCCGCCTGATCCACCAGCACACACAGATCATGCCCGCGGTGAGCATATTCCTGCAGTTGGGCGCGAGCGCGCGTCAGGCTGCTTTCGCGGCGGGTTTCGTATTCCTGGGTGCGCGAGCCCATCTCGGTGATTTGCTGCCTGAGTTGAAGAAAATTGACCGGCATGGCGAAAATCCTGTTTGATGAAGCAGAATATTATATTCAAGCGTTGAGCGGCGAGACGGCCTGCTTGTGCGAAGTGTGTCAGGTCAGCGGATCGACCTGTAAATGATCCACCCCGCCAGCGCCAGCATCACCAGCCAGATCCCGATCACGATCAGGATGCCAGCTTTGCTGACGATTTTACCATTTTGCATTTTTTCAGCCGCTTTTTGCCTGGCTTCCTGCATGACTTGAGGGGGAATCATGCGCACAGCCAGTGCCAATCCCAGCGGGGTGATGATCAGATCATCCAGATAGCCCAGTACGGGGATGAAATCCGGGATGGTGTCAATGGGACTGAGGGTGTGAGCCACCACAAAGGCTGCCAGCGCTTTAGCATACCAGGGTGTGCGCGGGTCGCGGTATGCGAAGTAGAGCGCATACGTTTCTTTTTCTAGCTGTTCAGCCCGGTCTTTCAACCGATGAAGCAGCGATTTCTTTTGATCGGAAAGTTCGTCAGCGGGAGCCGGCCCGGGGGTGGGGTGAAGAGTCACAGGTTATTGTTTGGGATTACCGTGTTCATCCAGTTCATCAATCTCGAACTCGCCGTCCACCACATCCGGTTCGTTTTCAGCCGTTCCGGATTTAAGATTGCGAAGATTCTTCATGTGTTCCGAAACCACATCCTGCGGGCACAGTTCCATGAACAGATACATGCCCAACCCCAGCACGGCCAGGTCATCGATGGGGGTGGGGATATCTATCGGGTTAATGAGATAGGCCAGACTGGCCACCGGGATGATCTTGACAAACGGATTGACGCGTTTATCTCCCATCAACCGCAGGATGAGCTTGATGCGCAGCGCCAACTCGTGCAGAAAATTGCCGGACGGGACCATATTCCTGGAGGGATTTGGCATTTTTTATCTCCTGTACTCATTATAACGATATTCGGAGAGAGAAAGTTGCACAGATGCAGGACGGATAAACCGGGTTAGCGGGCAAACCTGGAATAGAACCGGCTCAACTGCGCCTGGATTACCCCCCGGCTGGCGCGCTGTTCCACAATCCGGCGGTTCATGCGGGCGGCCTGGCTGCGCAGGGCGTCATCGTTGAGGGCTTTCTCCAGCGCGTCGGCCAGTTCGCGCGGGCTGGATGGATCCACCAGCAGACCGTTCTGCCCGGGTTCAATCCACTCGCGCAGAGATTCGATATCGCCCGCGATTGGAAAGCAACCGCAGGCCATGGCTTCCAGCAGGCTGTTGGGCGTGCCGTCATGCTGGCTGATCGAGACGGTTACCTGGGCGCTGTGAAAGATCGACCAGGCCGCCTGTTGGGGCAAATACGGCAGCAGCAGCACCTGATTTTGAATCCCCAGACGCTCCACCCATTCCAGCGCCTCGGGCTGGCCCTGCATGGCAAAACAGACAAACAGCGTTTCAGGCAGGCGTTCCAGCAGCAGCGGGATGGCCGCAAAGAAGGTGTCGTTGCGCACACTGCCGGGCCTGAACCCGCGCGGGTTGACCACCAGTTGCGCAGCCTGTTTGGCCCGGACCGGCACGGTAACCCCCGATTCCACAGCCTGGTCGATGGCGGCCAGATCCAACCCGCCCGAACCGGGGATCACCAGCGAGGGCTTATCTGCTGAAAAGCCCCATTCCGCGGCCAGGCGGGTATCGCGCTGTGTATCCGACACCAACCCATTCGCCCGCAGCAGCGTTTTGCGGGTCCATGACTGCATCAGCCGGGAACCCCGCGCATGCAGGGTGAGGTCATTGCCCCAGGTCGAGACGATCAGCGGGATGGCAGACGGGGTAAAGGAAGCCAGCATACCTTCGTATGGGATGCGCAGGGCATGCACGAGATCGGGCTGGATGACTGCCAGAAAACGCAGGTAGCGGGCTTTGTACAGCGGCAGGCTGATCGGCCCGGCGGTGTAACGGATGGGAGCCGCCGCCCGTCGCAGTTTTGACAGGGCTTTTCGGAGCGGAGGGGAGCCATTTTGCGATTGCGTAGAGGCGGGTGAGGTTTTCAACGCTGCCTGGCTGCCGGCAAAGCGGCCCAGCGCCACCGGTAAAACCTGGAAATGCTTCAGCCCCTGGGGTGCCTCACAGGGAAAGGTGGAGATCAGGGAAACCTGATACCCCATACTGAACAGCGTCTTCAGATACGTGATGGTGGTCGGGCTGCGCCCATCGGCAACCAGCAGGATATGCATGTCAGCGCTCCAGCACAAAACGTACGGCCTGCGAAAACACATCCACCATGTTCTCCAGGTTAATTTCCTCGGAGACAATACGGTATGACTGGTCTCCCATGCGGCGCAGCCGTTGGGGCTGGCTGAGTAAATCCTCCAGCGTGGCGCGCAGTGAATCGACGCTGCCGGGTTGTACCAGCACGCCGTTTTCTGGCCGCACCAGATCGGCCTGGGTGCCGTCTGCCTCGCCCACAATCACCGGCAGACCGTGTGACATAGCCTGTTGCACGGCCAGGCCGCCCGTCCCGGGCAGCACAAACACATCGGCAGCCTGAAACAGAGGTGTCAACTCGTTCCCGAATTTGCCGCCGTAGAAACACACGCGCGGGTACAGGGTCTGCGCCTGTGTTTCCAGATTTTGTTTTTCGGGACCGTCACCCACAATCCACAATTCCGGCTGTAAAGCGTCCGGCAGAGCGGCGCAGGCTTGCAGAAGGACGTCCACCCGTTTACGGGCTTGCAGACGCCCCACAAAAAGAAGCACAGCCCGGCCTTCAGCATAGTGATCCGGTCGTGGAGCGGGCGGCTGCTGCGGTTTGGGAGCTGCCGCATTGGGTGCGATGAAAATCTCACGCGGGTCCACGCCCATCTGACGGTACTGCTCAAACCCGGTCCGGCTGTAGGTGATGAGCGCGTCGAACTGCCTGAGGTATGCGCGCCAGAAAGAGCGCATCATACCACTGCCTGCCGGTGCGCCCAATCCCCAGCCGATGACGGGGCGATCTTTGCGGCGCATCCAGCGCGCGGCGGCCGGGCTGGTGAGGTAACGAGGGTTGGCTTCCTGGATCAGCACCTGCAGATTCCAGCTTTGAAGCCACTCGCGCCAGTTTTTCTGTCGGAGAGCGTAGAACCTTCCACTCAACAGGTGCTGATTATTCGCCTGAAAATGGTGAACGGATGGAGAGGGTTGGGCGGGTTGAATGGATTCTTCGGGGCGCGCATCCCCGCTGAACAGGCTGAATCCCTGCGGGCAGGCAGCCGCCAGCATCTCAAAAAAGGGAAGGCGGTATTCCGGCAGAACCCGCTGCATCAAGCCGAGGCGGGCCGGGATTTCACTCATACCACCACCGACACCTGGGAACCGGTGAGGGTTTTATTCACCTCGATGCGGGCCGGGAAGGCATCTTTCAGCTCTTCCAGATGGGTGATCACGAGAATTTTCTCGAAATCCGGGCGCACCATGTTGATGGCCTCAATCAGTCGCTGGCGACCCTCGGCATCCTGGCTGCCAAAACCCTCGTCGATGACCAGCGTCTGCAGGCGAGCGCCGGCCCGCTGGGCCAGCACGCGCGAGAGGGCCAGCCGGATGGCGAAGTTGACGCGGAAGGCTTCGCCGCCGGAGAAGAGCGCGTATTCGCGCATCCCGGCCGAGTCACTGATGAGAATATCCAGTGTCTCGCGCTTGTCATCGCGTTTCTTGTCTTTATATTCGCCCTGCGTTTCAAAACGCACCGACATGGTACCGGCGGTCAGCCGGTCGAGGATCTGGTTGGCCTGCAGTTCGATTTCGGGCAGGGCCTGCTCAATCAGCAGTGCGGGGACGCCGTCCTTGCTGAAAGCGCGTTCCAGCGTTTTGAATTGTCCGATCTGTTTTTGAAAACCCTCGCGTTTTTTGAGCAGATCCGTCTTACGTTCACGCAGATTCTTGAGTACGGCCACTTTTTGGAGCGCGCCGCCCACCTCAATGCGCAGCCGGTTTTCCTGTTCCTGCAAATTCAGCAGTTCACTTTCGGCTTTGCGGATATCTGGCAGCTCGGCGGCGTCTGCCCGGTATTTCTGATCGGCGGTATTGAAAGCCAGCTCCTGGCGGGTGATTTCTTCATCCAGATCTGCCACGCCTTTCTGCAGATCAAGAATTTCACGTTCCAGCGGTTCCATAGCCGCGCGGGCACTTTCCAGCAGACGCTTCTGATCCTCGCTGCTGCGATATTGGGCTTCCTGTCTGCGCACCAGGTCATGGCGGGCGGAGTCATAGCCGATCTTTTTAAGTTCTTCATCGATGGCGGTCAGTTTCTGGCGGATTTCCATGCCAAAGCTTTCTTCGGCGAGCTTTTTTTGCTGTTCGGCCAGTCGGACCGCCCCGACTTCCTGCCAGTCCTTCAATAGATCCATGCGCTGACGGATCTGATCTTCCAACTGATCGCTCTGGCGCTGCTGCTGCAGCAGCAGCGTGTCATGGCGTTTGTTCTCGGTGATCAGCTTTTCGATTTCTTTGACACGCCCTTCGGCGGTCCGCAAAAACTCCTGGTTGGCGCGGTAGCGGTCACCTTTTTGGGTGCCCTCTTTTACCAGATTTTCGATCAGGCGCTGACGTTCTTCAGGCGGGAGCGGCTGACCGCATAACGGGCAACTGGCGCCCTCGGCTGCCTTGAGCTCATCAATACGCTGCTTGAGTTCGTCCATTTCCGGTTTGCTCTGCCGGTTTTCAGCCAGCAAATCGGCGGCGGTTTGTTTGGTCTCATTCAGGTCATGTTCCAGCACCGCGCGCTGTTCCAGCATTGCGTGGGTTTGCTGAATCTGTTCGGCGATCACAGCCCGCTTTTCGATCAGCGCGTCCATTTCGCCGTCCAGTTGGGCAACGCGAGACTGCGTGGCGGTCAGTTCATTGATATCGCGGATAATTCGGTCGCGTTCGATCTGCAGCGCGGTGTAGGGCTGGCTGCGCAGGTTTTGATATTCGCGGAAGTTGGCAGCCACTTTTTCCAGTTCTTCCAGTTCACGGCGGGCAGCCTGCCAGGCGCGGTAATCTGCTTCAATCTGATCGGCATGGGCAATTTGCTGGTGGTAACGGTCGTGTTCGCCCTGCCGCTGCTGCAAAGTGACCGCACGCTCCGTTTTTCGCTGCCTGGAGACATCCAACTGGCCTTTCAGGAGGCGCAGCATCTTTTCCTGCTCGCTCAGCGAGCTGGCCAGTTTGCGAAGTTGATCCACCATCTCCTGTTTGCCAGCCCGCAGGTCGCTGATCTGCTGCATATCAGCCTGCAGCTTTTCCAGACGCTGTTTCCGCTCGGCTTCTTCTGCCAGCTCGGTTTCCACCTCATCCAGGCGGCTGTTGAGGATATCGAGTTCGCGTTCCTGCAACTTTCTGCGCTGTACCGCGTTTTCTCGGAAGGCTTCCCATGAATCCAGACCTAAAATACTGCTCAGAATGCGCTTGCGATCGCCGGGGCGCTGCTGGGCAAATTGATCAGCTTTGCCCTGCAGGAAGAAGGACGCATTGGTGAACGTGTCATAATCCATGCGCAGGGTTTGCTCGATGCGTTTTTCGGTTTCACGCAGGCTGTGCTCCGTCAGCGGGCGCCAGCGGTCATTGGCGTCGTGAATGAAAAAATCGAGCATGGTGGGTTTGTCGATCACCTTGCTGCGCTGGACCCGGTAGGTGTGACCTTCATATTGAAAATCGAACACCACCTCGGCGCCCTCGGAAGTGGAATGGCTGTTGATGATCGAGTCGTCGCGTTTGCGGGCCTGGCCAAACAAAACCCAGGTCATGGCATCCAGCAGCGATGATTTTCCGGCGCCGTTGGAACCGGAAATGCAGGCCAGATCGAACCCGTCAAAATGCAGTTCAACCGGCTGCTGATAAGACAAAAAGCCCTTGATTTTCAGGAGAACTGGAATCATACCATTCGCTTTTTGCGTATTATCTTATCATAGACGTCGAATATTTTCAGCCGCCCACCGGCAGATTTTCATGCATTTTACATCGGTCTCGGGGAACAATTCTCTTTCTGAAAATGATATGATCAGAGTACTGATGAGTTTCATGGGGAGGGAGTGGGATATGAAACGGCTATTTTTGATCATCATCTGGCTGGCTATTTTTGCGGCTTCCTGCAACGCGAACGCGACAACAGCCGTGCCTTCAGAGCAGGCAGTTGCCCCTGCCGAGGCAGTGACTACACAGGACACCCCATCCAGTGAGATCGCCTCTCCCACCGGTGAGATCGACTGGCAATCCATCCCTTCTTCCGATTTGTTCGATTTGCCCTGGCAGGACAATGAATACTTCAAACAAAATCTGCGTGAGGATTCACAACACTGGGTGGAAGACCTGCCATACGCCTCACGCTACCGCATGCAGGTGACCATCCCCGAAGAGATGGATGGCATCACCGGTCAGCAGGAGGTGGTGTATACCAACCAGGAAGATGCCCCGCTGAACGAGATTGTGTTTCGGTTGTTCGCCAATATCAACGGCGGAGCCATTGAAACCAGTCATGTGCAGGTAAACGGCAAATCGGTCACATCGTCGCTTTCCAATGAAGATAGCACCCTGACCATCCGGTTGGACGAACCGCTGGAACCACGCCAGAGCCTGCTGATTTCCATGGACTTTGACCTGACCATTCCGCGCGAGATGGGCGGTAACTATGGTTTGTTTGGCTTTTTTGAAGATGTGCTGATGCTGGATCTGTTTTCGCCGATGATCCCGGTGTACGAAGAGGAAGGCGGCTGGTATGATGAGATTCCTTCCCGTAACGGTGATTTCTCGTATAACGACGCCTCTTTTTATCTGGTGAAGGTGATTGCCCCGCAGGATTTTGTGATGGCAGTATGCGGGGTGGAGGTTGACCGGCAAAAAGGTGCCGGCACGCAGGAGGTGACTTATGCCCTGGGACCGGCTCGCGATTTTACATTGGCCGGCAGCACCTTCTTTACGCCAATCACCGCCGAGCAGGATGGGGTGACGGTGAACGTCTACGGGAAACCCGGTTTTGAAGATGGGATGGTTCTGGCTCAGAAAGCCGCTCTGGATGCCATTCGCATCTTTGATGATCTGATTGGCCCTTATGATTATGTTGAATTTGACGTGGCCGCCACGCCCATGCAGGCCGGCGGGATTGAATATCCGGGTATGACGTGGGTCTTTCAGAGCTACTTCAACCTGGAAGCCGACAATACCCCTGGCAGGAGCAACAGCATCATTTTAGAGAGCGTGACCGCTCACGAAACCGCGCACCAATGGTTTTATAACACGGTTGGGAGTGACCAGGTGGAAACGCCCTGGCTGGATGAATCGCTGGTTCAATATGTGACCGGGTTGTATTATCTGGAAAATTACGGCGATACTGCCTATCAGAGCATTCGTGCAAGCTGGCAGGCCCGCTGGACCAACGCCGATTATGACGACATCCCCATCGGCATGCCCAGCGGCGAATACAGTCAGGTTGAATATTCCGCCATCGTTTATGGCCGCGGACCGCTCTTCTTTGAGGCCCTGGCTCAGCGGATGGGTGAACAGACTTTCGATGATTTTTTAAAGGATTATTACGATCAATTCCACTGGCAGGTGGCCTACCCTGAAGACCTGCAACGGTTGGCTGAAAATCACTGCCAGTGTGATTTGAACGATTTGTTTGAGGAGTGGGTTTTCCCGGCTGAGTAATTTGATTCTAAAAACATGAGGTTTTCAGACTAGGGTGTTTCGCGCACCTGTTCCGGGCGCGGAACAGCCATGCTGCCATACAGCATACCCCACAGCGATGTGCGCGAGCGGTACAGCCAGCCGCGGATCTGGGTGGGTTCCAACTGCCGGCCGCGCCACAACTGCCAGGTAAAGTGGGTGGGCATTTCTTCCGGTGTGCCAGCGTTCATTTGCTCACGGTGATCCAGGATGTACGCACCCACCGCCTCAGGCAGCGGCCAGGGAATTTCCTCCGGGGTGCCAGCGTTTCTGAGCGAGATCATAAAACGCAACATGGGGGATCCGCCGGTTTCTTCGGAGGGAGTAACCGATAACCCCGCCGCAGCCGCGCCCACTTCCAGATCATGCAATTCACCGGAGATCACATCCCGAGCCAGATCGGTGATGGCCTCCGTCATGGGCACCAGATACAGGTTGGCATACAACCCAATATGCGGGGCCAGCATGGGGATCAACGAACCGGTGGAACTGAACAGGCTGGCCATATCGTTGACCGCTGCCAGACCGCTCTCGGTGCCGCGCGGTTGGTGAAACCCCTGCAAAGTGTTCAGCGTGCTGATGGCGGCGTTGATCCGGTTGATGGTGGTCAGGATGCCCACCGCACGTGTGGCAGGCTGCATCTCAAAACCGGCCTCCAATTGGGGAATAATCTCATCCATCAGGCTGCGCGACAGTTCGTTCATCCCCAGGCCAACATCCAACGCAGTGCTCGACAGGCTGTAAATCCTTTCGATCATCCCGGTATCATTGCGGCGGTAGGCCGAACGCAGCGCTTCGGCCAGTTCACCCTGGCGGGCCAGAAGCCGGCGGGCGTCTGCGCGGATTTGCTCGCTCAGGCGGCGGAACTCCGCCCGGGCCTGGATGCGTTCGCTGTTGCGGCGGCTGCCCTGAAAATCTTCGTATTCCGCGTACCAGCGCCGCACATAACTGAGCATCTGCGTGTTGAGTGGTTCTTCCTCGTGATCCTGCCAGTTGGGCAGTTCGGTGCGCGTTTCCTCGATCCACTCACCGGCGCGTTCGTGCATTTCCTGGTTCCATTCCAGTTCGCTCAGAAAACCAACGCAATTCTCAAGCAGGCGGGCAGCCAGATCTGTCAGATCGGCATGGGTGTTGATGGGCTGCTCCTCAATGATCAGCGCGGCTTCGGCGGCGGTACCCCCGGCGGCAGGGGTGCCTTCAGCAGTGGCAGTCTCTTCTTCATCCCCTTCGCCGCGCTGGATGACAGCCTCTACCGGGCTGAGAATATTGCTCAGAGAGCGGTTACCTGCGGTGCGCTGGACTGCCAGGGCCCAATCGACATCCAGCCCCGGACTGTTGACCGGTTTGGAAAGCCGCTGGCCGCGCGGAGCAATCTCCAACGGCAGAACCGGACCGGTTGGGTTGTGCGGATCGGCGGATGTGTTTTCAGGGCTGTGATCAGGGCGGATTTGCCGGTCACCGCGCGCATGCGCATTTTCGGTTTCACCGGCCGGCTGGCGGTGGGATGGGTTTGCTTTCTCGACCATGCGGCCCTCCTGGCGAACAAGGACAGCAGAACTACACCTATTATACAGATAGAAAAAACGCATGCAACCGTTTTGATCGCATGCGTTTTGGTAAGAACAGTATGGTTGACTGTGAGCTGTCCGGTGCGGTTAATCCCGGTCGAGGCCCAGGCCGGTAATCAACCGGTCAAGATGCTGGCGTGCATTTTCATTGATCGGCAGAAGCGGTTTGCGGGTGGGTCCGCCATAAAAGCTGGTTTTATCCATGGCGTATTTCAAACCAGGCACGCCGTATCCGCCTGTGACGGCAAAGTTGATTTCCATGATGCTGATCTGCAATCGACGCGCTTTCTCCATATCGCCGGCAGCAAACGCGTTCATGATCTCTTTCAGAGGGACGGCAGCCACGTTGGAGAGGGCTGAGATACAGCCTTTGGCTCCGATGCTCAGGAATGGCAGCAGCGCGCCGCCGGTACCTGCAAAGACAATGAAATCCGGCCGGGCCTGCAGAAGCTGTCCCATTTTGAGCACGTTGGAACTGCTGTCTTTCATGCCGATGATATTGGGATGTTCCGCCAGCGCTATGAGCGTCTTGAGCTCAAAATCGATACCGGTGAAGGCCGGAATGTTGTAGATCATCACCGGGATGGGTGAAGCATCGGCCAGGGCGCGGTAATGCGCCAGCAGGACGTCATGGGTCATATCCTTTTTATAGTAGTACGGGGGAACTACCAGCGTTGCCGCAGCGCCGTACTCCGCGGCTTTGAGGGTCAAACGGATGGTATCGGGGGTGCGTTCCACGCCGGTGCCGGCGATCCAGATTTTACGGCTGTCTTTGAATACCTGCCCGCAGGCCTGCCAGAGCGCCATCCGTTCGTCATCTGAAAGATAGGGCGCTTCACTGTTGGAACCGGGCAGCACCACACCGTCCAACGGTTGAGCAAGCCAGCGGTGCAGGTTGGAAACCAGTTTATCCACCGCGATATTTTCGTCCTGCTGAAATGGTACGGGAATAGGGGCAAACAATCCGGAAAGGTTCATAGGATCTCCTTGGAGGGCAGAGTTTTCTTGAATCAGGATTTAGTGTTCCATCAATTTAAGCAGTTTTTCGGTGGCTTTCAGCCCGTGGCCGGTGAAGACGGACACAACCACTTCCCCGTCCGCGCTGGAAGGCAAATACCGAATCAACCCGGCGGTAATCGCAGCGGTGGTCGGTTCGATATACAGACCTCTGGCTGCCATGCGGCGCAGCGTCTGCAGGATTTCATCTTCGGTGACGGCATAAAACGTTCCGCCGGTGGAGCGTACTGCTTCAAGCATCTGTTTTCCGCGCACGGGCACGGCAATGGAGATGCCTTCCGCCAGCGTGGGCAGCGGGTCAACCGTTGCCGGTACATCCGATCCGGCATGGAAAGCGGTGGCCAGCGGAGCGCAGTTTGCAGTCTGAACAGCGACCAGTTTGGGCATTTTATGCGTGATGCCGGCCTTGAGCAGCTCAGAAAAGCCGATGTAAGCTCCCAGCAGCAGGCTGCCATGCGCGGCGGGTAAAACCACCGTATCCGGGGCCTGCCAGCCTAACTGTTCGCACACTTCAAAAGCAAAGGTTTTTGTACCGTGCAGAAAGTAGGGGTTCCAGATATGGCTGGCGTAAAAGGTGTGCTGAGCCGTCTCCCAGATCGCCCGAGAGGTGTCTTCACGGGTGCCGGGCACCAAATTCAAACGCGCGCCGTACATGCGGATCTGCGCCAGTTTGCCTGCTGAAGTGGAGGCGGGTACAAAAATTTCGCAGTCAATGCCGGCCGCGGCGCTGTAACCGGCCACGGCGCTGCCGGCGTTCCCGGATGAATCTTCCACCACCGATTGGATGCCCAGTTCGCGGATCTTGCTCATCATCACGGAGGCTCCACGGTCTTTGAATGAGCCGGTCGGGAACAGGTGATCCTGCTTGATTAATGCGGTCTTGCCGTCAAACTCCACCGGCAGCAGGGCGGTCATGCTTTCGCCCAGGCTGATCACACTGGCGGGAGAAACCGGCAGGGCTTCCTGATATCGCCACAGGTTGGCCGGGCGGGTTTCGATCAGAGGAATATCAAAGACAGGTTCAAAGACCAGGTCAAGAAATCCGCCGCAGTCGCATCTCCAGCGCGGTTCATCGGTTGAATAACGGGTCTTGCATCGTGAGCAAATGAGTTCTTCCATCAGGTGTCCATTCCGGTTCGTGTGATTTTTGGCGAATAAGTTCTGCGGAGCAGAACTTATACCCTTGCAGCTTTCTGCCTTGCGGACATCCCTGCCGTGCACGGGCAGATGATGTTATTTGATGTTGATCACATAGGTCAGATCCGGGGCAGCAGTGTTATCAGCCGGGCGTTCCGTCCACAAGGCAACGATCAACTTGGCCGGCAAGGCATCCACACGAATATCCTGGATCTCCGGGGTGTTAGCGTCCAGCGTGTTACAGCCACCCCCCAACCCGCAGTCACCGTTATGCTGGAGATGATGGTTGATCTGGATAACCTCACCCGGATAGATTTCGCGTGAGATGTTGAGCGATTCATCGTACTTCACCCAGATGTAATTCATGTTGAAATCACGCGCGTTGTAACCGATCAGATCGAAAGTCACATCACCCGGTTGATAGGTGCGGGCGGTGTAATAATTGATGTCATCCAGATAGCTGGAAAGGTTGTAGGTCACTTCAACCCGGCTGCGTTCAGGCCACCAACGCAGGTTTTCCGGTTTCGCGGAATAGGGAAAAGTGTCTTTGGACAGAACGGCTTCGTTGATCAGGCTCTTGTTCCAGAAATTCCCATCGCCCTGCCGCGAGTGGCTGGACAGGCCGGTGAATTCAGCCGAGATCAACAGATAAGGGTTGAGGATCTGCAGTGATTCTATGGAGAGACCGCTGGCGCTTTGATCACCTGCTCCATAAAAATACCAGCCGGCGGTTCCCCACCAGGGTAAATTTTTTTCGATCCCGTTGAACACCGTTCTGGCGGGTTCATAAGTGGTGTAGAGCAGCCACGGGAATTCCATCACGGCCTTCTGGCGCATCTCATACACCTGATCGCGTGACAGTCCATCCAGTTCCACGCGATCTGCAATGGGAACACTGAGCGATTCAACCACGTAGTTGCGGCCGATTGCCAATGTGTTGGTATTTTGGGATAGAATGGGGTTCATGAACCGGGCTACCACCAGTAAGTAAACTAATATCAGGAAGATAAATACACCAACCCAGGTAAAAATCCGCTTTTGATAGCTCATTCTCTGTACAATGCACTCCCAATCTATTTATGTAACAGGTGGCGATACGATTGTACCTCAATTGGTCGCATTGCGAGTCCTCTGGCTGCATTCCCAGTTTTTTGAACCAGAGACTGGACGGGGTTTGAATCGCATATAATCAGGGTTGTTGAAAGGAGAGACCCCATGCCTTTTGTCGATTTGATTTCCTCCCGCGGCAGCATCCGTGATTACAAGCCTGACCCTGTCGAACCCGAAAAACTGAATCTGCTTTTTGAAGCCGTGCGACTGGCTCCCAGCGCGGCCAATCGCCAGCCTTACAAGCTGTATCTCATCGCCACCGAGGGCCGCAAGGATGAACTACGCCGCGTTTACAACAGCGACTGGTTTGTCCAACCTCCGTATGTGGTCGGTTTATGTTTGATCAATGACCTGGCCTGGAAACGATCGGGGGATGAACGAAGCTACGGGATGGTGGATGCCGCCATCGCTTTTGACCATCTGATTTTGATGGCGACTGAACTGGGTCTGGGAACCTGCTGGCTGGCAGCGTTTGACCCGGACGCCGCCCGTGAGGTTATGCGGCTGCCCGATAATTTGACGCCGGTGCTGTTTTCGCCGCTTGGCTATCCGGCGGCAGACCCCATGCCAAAACGCCGAAAATCCATCCAGGATCTGGTGGTGCGGATGTAGTGTGCAGGTGTGTATACACACCTGGTATGTCTTATTTGGGTGCGGAGGCGGAGCGGTTCTTCCACGGGTTGGCGGCCAGGTAGATACCGGCCAGGATCAGCAATCCGCCGATAATCTCAAACAGAGCCGGGGGCTCACCCAGCAGCAGCATGGCAAAAATGCTGGAACCAATCGGCTCGCCCAGCAGCGCGATCGAAACAAACGCGGCTGGCAGATACTTGAGCGCCCAGTTGAAACCGGCATGCCCCAGAGTTTGCGGCACTAATCCTAATAGGATGAAATAGAGATAGGTCACCGGTGAATAGCCGGTGATTTTTTGTCCGCTAAGAAGGGCAGCGGCCATCAACGCAACAGCCGCGGTGCCAAAGACGGTCAGCGCGTAAGGCGGCAGTGCCATTTGCGCGCGCAGCTTGCGACCGATGGCCAGATAACCGGCTACAAAGACGGCCCCTGAAAAAGCCAGAATATTACCCAACAGCCGGTTGGGGTAGATCCCCGGTTCACCCGCCGCGGATGCGCCGGTCCACTGACCGCCAAATGCCACCACCGCGCTGCCGGCCAGGGCAATCGCCATACCAGCCCAAGCCAGACGGGATAATGGTTCCTTGAGAATGAAGGTGGAGATCAACGCCACCAGCAGCGGCGACATGCTGACCAGCACCACCGAACTGGACACGGTGGTGTATTCCAGCGAACTGATCCAGGTGCCAAAATGCAGCGCCAACAGGATGCCCGATAAAATCACCAACGCCCATTCTCGGCGCGTCATCTGGCGTAAAGCCTGGCGGTGATGCAGAAGCGCGGAGGGCGCCATCACCAGCGTGCCGATGGTTAAGCGCCAGGCGGCGATCATCAACGAAGGGGCTTCCTGCTGGGCGTAGCGCACCAAAACCGCTCCGCTGGATACCGCCAAAACGCTGATCAGCATCATCCAGCGGGGTGAAAAATGCTTTTCGCGCCTGTCTGAGAGGTCTGGCGTCTCGACGGTTGTTTCAGGGGGTTCCATATTGCTCAATTGTAACGTGAAAGCGGTCCACATCCTATGGATTGGCGGGAGCGTGTAAACTCTCGCTGAAACTCGCTATAATATAAAAGACGCTGTTTTTTTCCAGAAGAGGGAACACAATGGAACCGTTTTCCGAACGGGAAGATCTGGCATATCTGCAGGCGGAGCTGACGCGGATTGACCGGTTGATTCGCTTTGAGGTACAGCGCTGGCAGGCTTCCGGCCAAAACATGGATGACCATTTCCGTGGGCTGTACATCACCGATGAAGAGGCGGGGGCGTTGCTGGACCGACCGTTTGCCAGCAGTTGGGGGCAAACGGTTTCAGCCGGGCAGGACGAAGTGGATGAAAAACGCGCCGGGGACGCGCAGGCCTCTCAAAAGATTCTCGCGCGCTGTGAGGCGCAGGGGAGACTGCCCAATCTGGCATATCTGGCTCGCACGTTTGGGCTGGATGCTGTGGATCAGGATATCCTGCTGATCAGCCTAGCCCCAGCGCTTGATTTACGCTATGAGCGTCTGTACGGGTACTTGCAGGATGACGTGACACGGAAACGGCCGATGGTCAACCTGGCCCTGCAGCTTTTGACCGGGCCGGGTTTACAGCGTTATCAGATCTGGCCGCATTTTCTGGATGACGCACCACTGTTCCGACATCGCCTGATTGAAAAGGTGAGCGAGGGCAGTCGCCAGAGCCTGTTGAACCAGGTGCTGCATGTGGATGAGACGCTGGTCTCCTGGTTGCTGGGTCATTACAAACCCGGGCCGGAGCTTGAAGATGCCCGCCTTTTACCACCTGAAAACAACCCGGTGGATCGCCTGCTGGCGGGTGATGTACTGGATTCGCTGACTTCGCAAAGCCTGTTGCGAACAGCAGGAGAACTCTGTTTGAGCACGCTGGTTTTCCTTGGCGCCGATACTGCCCGCAAAGAAGCCGCTGCCCGTCAGTGCGCGTATCTGCTCAACCGCCCGCTGTTGTGTGTGAATCTGAGCCGGTTGGGTGACGCCGGACGGAGATACGAAGATTACCCGGTGGAACTGGTGTTCAGGCTGACCCTACGCGACGCGCTGCTCAACCGAGCCATACCGTTTATCAGCGGGTTGGAGAGCCTTCTGCAGGAAGATGGGGTTCTTCCCTCCCCGATTTTGCAGCTTCTGGCAGGGCACCCCGACCTGGCCATTCTGGACAGTCAAAAGCCGGTGCAGCCGCGTGAAATGCCTGACGGCCATTCGTTTATCTGGTTTTCGTTTCAGCAACCGCCGTTTAAGCAGCGCAAACAGGTGTGGGAGCATTATCTGTCCGCTGAAAGTTCGCTCTCACCGGAAGACCTCGACGCAATTGCCGGGCAGTTTCAACTCACCACCGAGCAGATCCATGACGCCTGTTTGACCGCCCGCGATGCCGCCGCCCAACGCGCCGAGCCGGTGACCGGAGCCGATCTGTTTCAGGCAGCCCGGGCTTACTCGAACCACCGGCTGATCAGCCTGGCGAAGAAAATCGAACCCCGCTATGGGTGGGAAGACATCATCCTGCCCGCCGATCAGATCCGGCTGATGAACGAGATTATCAACACCGTGCGCAGCCGACCGGTGGTGCTGGAAGAATGGGGGCTGGGGAAGAAACTGGCATCCAGTTCAGGGGTGGCGACCCTGTTTGCCGGGCCGCCCGGCACGGGAAAAACCATGGCCGCCGAAATCATCGCCCGCGAGCTGGGGCTGGATCTGTATAAGATCGATCTTTCTTCGGTGGTCAGCAAATACATCGGCGAAACCGAGAAAAATATCAGCCGCATCTTTGAGGAAGCTGAAACCAGCAATGCCATCCTCTTTTTTGACGAGGCCGACGCGCTGTTTGGCAAGCGCTCGGAAGTACGTGACTCGCATGACCGGTACGCGAACATTGAGATCAGTTACCTGCTGCAGCGCATGGAGGCGTATGACGGCGTGACCATCCTGGCCACCAATCTGCGCGCCAATCTGGATGAAGCCTTCACCCGCCGTCTGCAGTTCATCGTTGATTTTCCGTTCCCGCAGGAGGAAGACCGTCTGCGCATTTGGAAAGCGCTCTTTCCAAAGAATGTACCGGCAGAGGAGGATCTCGATTTCCAGGAACTGGCTCGCAGGTACAAACTCCCGGGGGCAAATATCCGCAATATTATCCTGAGCGCTGTCTATCTGGCCGCTGAAGATGGGAAACGGGTGAAAATGCAGCATCTCCTGCACGGAACTCACCGCGAACTGCAAAAGATGCGTCGCCTGATTGAGGAAGAAACACCGTCCGGTGAATAATTCGATAATTGCTGTAAATAATTAAGATAACTGTATTGCATGTTCGATTGAATAAGTGTATTCTAAGTATAGCGGTGAGCCTCTGCCAGTTATCCCGGCACATCGTTTCTTCCATATTTCATTCGCATTGATAAAAACATTGCTGGCGAGCGCAGTTGGCTCTGAATAATTCGGGTAACCCAACGAAATGGGTGGATCAATTTCACACCGCATCTTACCGGTATTTTCAGCATATCTGTTTTCTGTATCGATTTCGGCATAGTTGATCATGTCTTGATCTTTCAGGGAGAGTAGATATGGCAGAACAGGAACGAAGTGTTCTGGAAAGAAAATCGTTGGTCATTCACCCGGCGAAGACCGTCAAACCGCCTTTGCGAGAGCACGAACCCCAAACCCGTAAACAAACACTCCCCGGTATTCTGCGCCGATTGGGCAACCGGAATATACAGCGCATCCTGCAGCGTTCCGGCGGTGAACCCCGGCAGGTGGATGATGAAGTCAGCAGCCGGATCAACCAGGAACGAGGCGGGGGAGCCCCGCTGGAGGACCGTTTGCAGATGCAGATGAGCAGCCAGCTTGGGTATGACCTGAGCGGCGTGCGCGTGCACAACACGCCTTCCTCCGATCAATTGAACCGGCAACTGGACGCGCGCGCGTTTACCACCGGACAGGATATTTTCTTCCGCTCCGGCGAATACAACCCGGGCTCATCCGGAGGTCAGGAACTGCTGGCGCATGAGCTGACCCATGTGGTGCAGCAGGGCACCGGGCAGGTACAGGGTACGGGCAGTATGACGGTGAACGCACCGGGCGACCAGTACGAACAGCAGGCCGACCGGACCGCCGGCAGTCTGATGAGCAATTTCAACGGCCCAACCCCGGCCAGTGCAAACGTGGCCCAGCGGCAATCCCCAGGGGAGGAAGAAGAAGAATCGCTCCAGGCCAGCTCTCTGCTGGAAGACGAGGAGCAGGTGGCCCAAACGCAGGAAGAGGATGAAGAGGAAAAAACACAGCTAAAGCCCTATCAGCACTGAGGGATCTGGCTTTCAAGACATCACCGATAACAATCGAGCAAAACAGGAGCCTGTGGGATGATCGCAGATCTGGATGAGAGTATCAGGCAGTTATTGAGGCTGGATATGCCGGTTAAAAATGGCGAGATCGATATCGTCTTCGATCAGCCTCGCCGTGAGTGGAGCGCGCGCCTGTCCAAACCTACGCTCAATTTCTTCCTGTATGACATCCGCGAGAATACCACGCTGCGTCATCACGATATGGAACGCCTGGGCAACGGACGTAACGGTGATCTGGCCAGCCTCAAGCGTACCCCGTTCCGCGTAGATTGTTCGTACATCATCACCGCCTGGGCAGCCGACCCCGAGGACGAACACCGTCTGCTTTCCCGCTGTCTGCTGTGTCTGTTTCGCAACCCGGTTTTCCCTGAGCAGGCGCTGGTGGGCGGCTTGAAAAACCAGCCCTTTGAAATCCAGGCAGCTCTGGCGCAATCAGACAAGTTCCGCAATCCGGCCGATCTGTGGAGCGCCATGGATAATGAGCTGCGCCCCAGCGTACCGTATATTCTGACCATCGCCATGGATCCCTGGACGGCGATTACCGGACCGGTGGTCAAGACGCTCATTCTCAAACCCGGCCAGTCATCAGATGGGCGGCCGTTGCGACGCATGCAGCAGGCCGAAATGGATAACGCGATGAACTTCATCGGCGGGTCCGTGTTTGAGAAATCGGCAGACGGCGTCCCTCTGCGCGGAATTGAGGTAGCCATCAAAGGCACCGGACGCATGGCGGTCACCGCGGAAGACGGCAGTTTTGTGCTGGGCAGTTTACCCTCCGGGCAGTATACGCTGGTTGCCTGGCTGCCTGACGGAAAAATCCGCGAAAAGAAAATCAGTGTTCCGTCTGAAGAACACAACTATGACATTGTCGTTTGACTTTTTTGATCAGAATATCCACAGATATTATTTGGGTCGCATAAGCGTGTGAAATGGAGGTTCAATGGTTCCAGATCAAAGTCTTTACAGGGCACCCCCGTCCGTTTGAGATCATGATAGTTTCGCATATGGTTTGACAATCAACATACACCCTCAGCCAGGAATTCCTGGACACTTGATGGATTGGAGGAACGAAAATGGCGCAAACATATTTATCACCCGGTGTCTACGTTGAAGAAGTAGACCGAGGGACCAAGCCGATCGAAGCGGTGGGCACGTCACTGGCGGCCTTTCTGGGCATCACCGCCCAGGCCAGTTTGAAAGCCATTGATCCGACCGGTGCGAGGATACCGATTGAAACCCGGCTCAACAAACCCACGCTGGTGACGAGCTGGACCCAGTTCACCGATATCTATGGTGATTTTGTCAGCGGAGCATATCTGCCATTCGCGGTGTATCAGTATTTCGCCAATGGCGGCAGCTCATGCTATGTGACCAGCCTGCGCGCGCTCGAAGAGGCCGGCGGACCGGCGCCTGAACTGGCGATTCCGGCCAAACCCAAAGGCACCGCCTTCAAGCTGGTATCACTTGTGCCGGGTAAAAAGCTGGAAGTGGTGATCAAAGCCGGGGGGGAAGACGATTTCAGCATGAGCGTGGACGGCCAGACCATCCAAAAACTCAGCTTGAAAAAGGGCGAGAATTATGTGGGCGATGCCGGGTTCAAAGCCGTGAAAATCACCAATGTGGGAACTGGCCTGCCCGAAGAAGGTACCTACACACTGGGCGAGGTTGCGTTCCAGCCCCTGACGGTAAAAGATTTCATCGGCGATGTCAGCGAACGCACCGGTCTGGGTGGCTTTGAAGCCATCGATGAGATCCGGCTGGTGATCTGCCCGGATATCTTTGCCGGCTACGATGGCTCACAGGAAGCCAAAGAGCGGGTCAAGATGGTGCAGGAAGCCATGATCGCCCAATGCGAGAAACTGCGCTACCGCTTTGCCATTCTGGATACGCCGCCCGGTTTGAACGCTCAGCAGGCCAAAGAATGGCGTGACTACATCAACTTCGACAGCTCGTATGCCGCGCTGTACTACCCCTGGGTTCAGGTGGCCGATCTCAGTGGTCAGGGCAGCACGCTCAAACTCGTGCCGCCCAGCGGCGCTGTAGCAGGCATCTACAACCGCGTGGATGCCGATCGTGGGGTGCATAAGGCCCCGGCCAACGAGGTGGTACTGGGCGCCATCGATCTGGAACTGCGCCTGAGCAAGGCTGAACAGGATGTGCTTAACCCGCTGGGGATTAACTGCATCCGCAGCTTCCCGGCGCGCGGCATTCGCGTATGGGGCGCACGCACCCTCAGCAGCAACGGATCGTGGCGATACATCAACGTCCGGCGTCTGTTCATCATGGTGGAAGCATCCATGGAAACCGGCCTGGCCTGGGTGGTGTTCGAACCCAACGACAGTATGCTGTGGTCGAAGGTCATCCGCGATGTGTCTTCCTTCCTGCGGGTCATCTGGCGCAGCGGCGCATTGTTTGGCGCAACGCCCGAACAGGCATTTTATGTTAAATGCGATGAGGAACTCAATCCCCGCGAAATCCGCGATCTGGGACAGTTGATCATTGAGGTGGGGTTGTCACCGGTGAAACCTGCCGAGTTCGTCATCTTCCGCATCAGTCAGTGGGCTGGAGCCAACGCGGAAGGCTAAGACCGGCTGCGCGTCTTTTCTCGCATCATAGGGAGTTTTGGAGGTTATTATGGCCGAACGAGAAGATCCCCTGATTGGGTTTCATTTCTCCATTGATTTACAGGGTGTGATCAAAGGATATTTCACCGAGTGCTCGGGACTGGGTTCGGAACATGACGTGGTCGAGTCAAAGGTGGTGACCGAACGGGGCCAGGAAGTGATTATGAAGATCCCCGGCCGCCTGAAGTGGGAGAATATCACCCTCAAGCGCGGCATCACCAGCAGCATGGATATCTGGGACTGGCGCAAGATGGTGGAGGACGGCGATGTAGACAAGGCCCGCCGCGATGGCTCCATCACCATGTTCAACCAGAGCTTCAAACCGGTGGCGCAGTGGAATTTTGAACGCGCCTGGCCGGTGAAGGTGACCGGTCCGCAGCCCAAATCCGACAGCAACGAAATCGGGATCGAAGAACTAACCATTGCACATGAATATATCAAGCGCGTCAAATAGACGCCAGTACAGGTGACGGGGCCAGTTTATTTTTTATCAGGCCCCGTCACCACCTGAATAATGGGATACAGCATGGCTCAAACAGTGGAGTTCGATTTTGTATTACCGCGCGGTTTCTGCTCCGCCGACGGGGTGGTGCACCGTACCGGCAAAATGCGGCTGGCGGAAGCGATTGACGAAATTGAAGCGCTCAATGATCCGCGTGTGCAGGCCAACGAGGCGTATCTGCCGGTGATCCTGTTCAGCCGGGTGATCACCAGTCTTGGCAGTTTGCCTGCGGTGTCGCCGCAGATCATCGAACGGCTGTATGTGGCTGATTTCAGCTACCTGGAAGATCTGTACAGCCGCATCAACGGGCCGGAGAGCGTCACCGTGGCGGCCACCTGCCCGCATTGCCGGGGGCAGTTCAGGCTGCAGGTTGCCCCGCTGAACCCGGCCGCTCAATTGGGAGAGTGACATGCCGGTTGAGATCGATTCTGTCAGCACCAACGTGCATGTATCTGCGGGCGCGGAGGGTGATGTGATGCTCACCCCTGAACTGATCAAACTGGTGACCGAGCGGGTGTATGACCTGCTGATGAGAGATTTGAAGATTGATCAGGAGCGGCTGCGGATCAATAAGAACTCGTTTGGGTATAAAGGATACCGGAGATGAGCGATCGGCCTTCCGTGGTGCTTTCGGAGTTTCGCTTTACCGTTGAAATTGACGGGATGAACTGGGGCGCTTTCACCGAATGCACCCTGCCAATCATCGAGCTGGAGACCGAAAATGTGAAGGAAGGCGGTCTGAACGCGTATGTGCACACGCTGCCGATGGCAATCAAAGCTTCAACCATCACACTCAAAAACGGGATCGCGGCGCTGCAAACGCTGAACGATTGGACAACGGATATCCTGCAGGGCACCATTGCCCGCAAAAGCATCACGGTCAAGATGCTGGATCTGAAGAGCGAAACGTATCTGACCCTCACGCTCAAGGATGCCTTCCCGCGCAAGTGGACCGGTCCCTCGCTGCGCACCGATTCCACCCTGGCCGCGCTGCAAAGCATTGAATTTGCCGGCGGCGAACTGACCGTTGAATACGCCTGATCAGAGATGCCCATGAAGCTGAGAAATCCTTTCATCCGCAGGATTGCCCGCCACCTGAACGTGTCCACCCTGTTCAGACGGACGGACCCTGCTGCGGATGAAGCGACGCGCCGACCGTTTTCTTCACATATGCAAGGTGCCGGTGGCGCTGCTCCTGCGATGGCTGTGCTGTTACCTGAAAGCCGAATGCTGTCGCTGCCGTTGGGATACGCCGTAGGCGCTCCAGGCATCCTTCCGTCTTTACCGGGCGAAGTTTCAGGAGCGGACGAAACACAACAAACGGAAGAACGTATTCAACAGGCTGAACGGTATACTCAACCTGCTGCGAGAACGGTTCAAACCGCCCCTGTGGTTCAGAAGACTTCCCGGCCCGTTGTTCCGCCAGCGATACAAACCGGAGCGGACGCTGTGCCTACCGATGCGCTCTCCCGCGAATGGCCGCGTTTGCAGGCCATCCTACGCGGGCATGAAGCGGTTCAAAACACCGCGACAGAAAGTCCGTCCCCGCAGGCAGCTACCCCAGGTGTTCCGGCAGGCCAAACGCGAGTCGGCGTTCCGCGGGCCGGCATTCCACCCTCAAAACCGGTTGTGATGGAGATGGATCAAGACCGGGGCGTTCGAACGCCTGGCAGTCCAACAATCATCGCACCTACCCCGCAACAAGCCGCGCCTGTACCGCAAACCCCTGCACAGGCGAAAATAGAGTCGGCTGGTTTGACAGGCGAACCTGAAATGCCCTCGCCTGCATTGGGTGACCGGCTTTCAGAGCAAACGGAACCTGCTTCAATACCTGTACCTCAAACAGAAACACCTTCCTCACCGGAGGTTTTGTCATCGCCGCCGGCA
>DAISXR010000016.1:0-21697 GCA_036825755.1 Anaerolineaceae bacterium | reverse complement strand
TCAACGGAATCAAAACAATTCCCGGCAGTTGAAGATGCCAATGCGATACTCCCCGATCTGCAGCAAATCCGGCAAATCGAATCTGCTCTTGAGGGGGTGGCGGTCAGCCAGCCGACTGACAGCCGGGTTGAGTTGATCACGCCCAGGCGTCCGCGCCCTGGGTCGGCTTTACAAGCCAAACCGGTCAGCCAGCCGGTGGAAATTCCTAAACCTGCACTGCAAACCCCGGCTGAAGAACACGAGATGCCGGAGGGCGCATCACCTGAAACGGTCATCCAGCCGGCCCCAGTGGCTTCTGCTCCACAAACCGGACGGGGTTCATCCACCAATCCTCCGGCCGAACCACCGCAAATGGTGGAGACGGAAATCGGACCGCTACCGGCGGATTTATGGCAGTTAATGGGTGCGGAACCCCCGGCCGAACGGGTAATTCCCGCCGGCCACCCGGCTGAGACATCGGTCATTCACCGGGCGGGGCAACACCCCAAAAGCCCGACCGATCAGCCATCCATTTTCGATGAAGCGGCCCTACCGGCTGTTGAGGCAGAAACACACCACGAACTGCCATCCATCTCATCGATCAAGAAGACCGAAAAGCCGCTCCACACCATCGCTCCACTGATCCAACGTACCGCACAGGTTGGTGAAGTGGAAACAGAAGTCTCCCAGGAGCCCTCCGGTGGGGCGACAAATGCGTCAGGCGGGGGGCAGGCTGCCGGATCTACCCAGGGGCAGGGCGGACAGCAGCAAAACGCGCAGCTATCACCGGCTGCCGTCGATAAGCTGGTCAGGGAAGTGTATGCCCAGATCAAACGGCGCTTCAGTATTGAACGTGAGCGCCTGCACAAGGATTAATTCACCCAAGGATACTGTTTATGGCCAACACACGCGGTGATCTGGTTCCAGCGCAAATTTATGAGGTCGACGACTCGGGCGAGAAGAAGAGCGGCGGAGTGTGCATCGACTGCATGTTCAACCCGTTTGAATACACGGTCACCAAGGCCAACCAGTATGAAGAGAAATCGCGCAACCGCTCGGATGTGCCTGAAGTCGAGTTCAAAAAGGCTGGCCCGCAGTCACTCAAGCTGGATCTGGTATTTGACACCTACGAAAAAGATGAAGACGTCAGCCTGCGCACCAATGAGTTGTGGAAGCTGATGGAAGCCAAGACGCGCCAGGAAAGCGGGCGCAACAACAAGGTGCCTCCGCCCGAGGTGGCTTTTGAGTGGGGCGTCTTCAAGTTTGTGTCGGTCATCACCAACATGACCCAGCGCTTTACCCTGTTCAAGCAGGATGGCACGCCGGTACGCGCCAAGGTGGAGGTGACATTCACCCAGCATAAGGATGTGAATGATTACCCCGCGCAGAACCCTACCTCAGGGGGCGGTCCGCTGGAACGGGTTCGCACGGTCATCGCCGGCGACCGCATGGATACCATCGCCTTTTCCGCTTACGGCGATTCCACCAAATGGCGGCTGATCGCCGAGCACAATCACATTGATAATCCATTTGCCCTCCGCCCTGGAGAGCATATTTCGATCCCGATGGAGTAACGGACAGCGGCTATGCCTGAAGAGACATCGCTCGCCAGCCAGGTGAGCATCAAGGTGGACGGAAACGAGGTTCAAAGCGACACGATGGGCAAGCTGGCCGCCGTGATGGTCGATCAGCACGCCTTCCTGCCGGCCATGTTTACCATCCGCTTTTATGACGCCGACCTGTCCATCACCGACAGCGGACCTTTCAACCTGACCAAACCGGTGGAGATCGCCGCGAAAGACGCGGATAACAACAGCATCATCCTCATTAAGGGCGAAATTACCGCCCTGGAACCTGAGTTCGGCGAGAATATGATCCCCGAATTTGTGGTGCGCGGTTACGATCAAACCCACCGTCTGTTCCGCGAGACGCGCAGCCGCGCGTTTGTGAACGTGAAGGACAGCGACCTGGCGCAGCAGATCGCCGGAGGGTTGGGCTTGCAAATGCAAGTGGATGCCACCCAGACGGTGTACGACCACGTCTGGCAGAGCAACCAGACCGATCTGGGATTTCTGATGCAGCGCGCCTGGCGCATCGGCTACGAGTGCTACATCGACGACCAGAAACTGTACTTTCGCAAACCTCCCAATGATGAGCAGGCTGCCATCACTTTGGGATGGGGGCAGGATTTGAAGAAGTTTACCCCGCGCATGACCCTGTCGGAGCAGGTGGACGAGGTGGTAGTGCGCGGTTGGGATGCCAAAGAGAAGCGTGAAATTGTCGGGCGGGCTGATACGGGCAGTCTGTATCCGGCCATCGAAGAGGATAAGAACGGTCAGGCCTGGGCGCACGATTTTGGCACCGGCAAGAAGATCGTGGTGGATCAGCCGGTGGTCAGCCAGGCCGAAGCCGATGTTCTGGCCGCGGCCCGGTTGGATGAGATCAGCGGGGCTTTTGTAGATGCCGAGGGGATGGCCACCCGCCGACCGGATATACGGGCGGGTAAAAAGGTGAAACTGGAAAACCTGGGCAATCGTTTCAGCGGTGAGTACCTGGTGACCAGCGCGGTGCATCACTATACCCCCGAAGGATTAACCACTCACTTCCGCGTCAGCGGCTCACGGCTGGGTCTGCTGAGCGAGATGGGCAGCCCGGAGAGCGTGAAACCGGTCTGGAACGGGGTGGTGATCGGGCAGGTGACCAATACCGATGATCCCGAAGACCGCGGGCGGGTGAAACTGAAATACCCCTGGCTGACCGCCGACGTGGAAAGCGACTGGGCCAAAGTGCTGGGGATGGGAGCCGGCCCGAATTGCGGTTTCTATGTGATCCCGGCGGTGAACGATGAGGTGCTGGTGGCCTTTGAACACGGCGATATCCACCGGCCATATGTTTTGGGTGGGTTGTGGAGCCAGAACGCGGCCATCCCGGGCAGCGCATCAGCCAGCGCCGGCGATGAAGCGAAGGTGCGCGTGATGCAGTCTATCGACGGGCATATCATCGCTATGTACGACAATGACCAGAAGAAGATCGAGATCCTCACCAAAGATGGCCGGAAAATCACGCTCAGTGACGCCGACCGCAAGATCATCATAGAAAACAGCAACGTGACTCTCACACTGGAGGAGAGCAATCTGAAAGTGGAGGCGGTTTCCAATTTGACCCTTGAAGCCCAGCAGATCAAGCTTTCGGCATCCTCCGGCATTGAGATCGACGGCGGCGCCAAGGTGGATATCAAGGGCGGTCAGATCAATTTAAATTAGAGGAACAGCTATGAAGCAGCCCTTAGCCAAGCAGGGAGATACAGTGGTCGCGGTGGATACTCATATCGTGATGGTGCCGTCACCTTCCGGAACGGTTCCCACGCCGCTTCCGCATCCCTTTAACGGCATCATCAACGGCAATCTGAGCCCCAATGTGTTTGTGGGCGGGCGTCCGGCTGCCACGGTGGGCAGTACAGCCAATAACACCCCTCCTCACATCCCCACCCCGCCCGGCACCGCTTTTCAAATCCCGCCCACCAATCAGGCTAATATCCTCATCGGCAGCGCCACGGTCAAAATCAACGGGCGGATGGCTGCCCGAAACAACGATACCGCCCAGACCTGTGCGGATCCCGTTCCCAATACCAGCGGCAAGGTGATCGCGGCCGGAAACGTGATGGTAGGAGATTAAGCATGACTCAAAAAAGTACCGGCGCTGAAGAAATAATCGGTAAGGGCTGGAGTTTCCCGCCGCAAATCGATCGGCAGGGGGGCATCTCGCTGACCAATGAGCGCAATGAGCTGGATCAATCCATCCTGATCATTCTGAGCACCTCGCCGGGACAGCGGGTGATGCGCAACAGCTTTGGCTGCCGATTGCAGGAACTGGTGTTTGCTCCCAACAACAGCCATACCGCCGCGCAGGCCCGTCGTTATGTGGAAGAAGCGCTGGGCATGTGGGAACCGCGCATCATTGTGCATACTGTTGATGTGGCCCCTGACCCGCAGGCGGATAACCGGCTGCTGATTTGCATCGAATACGAAATCAAGGCGAACCACGACCGCCGCAGTCTGGTTCACCCGTTTTATCTCATCCCGGATGAACCCCGCCAGGAAGCCCGGAGGTAACCATGCCAATTCCCTATCCACCCCTGGATGACCGCAGATTTCAGGACATCGTCGACGAAGCCAAAAAACGCATCCCGCACTACTGCAAAGAGTGGACCGATCATAACGTCAGCGATCCGGGCGTGACCATGATTGAATTGTTTGCCTGGATGACCGATATGCTGCTGTACCGGCTGAACCGGGTGCCCGATCTGCATTACGTGCGCTTTATGGAGATGCTGGGCATCACCCTGAAGAGCCCCCAACCGGCCAAAGTGCCGGTGACCTTCTGGTTGTCAGCTCCGCAGACCGGGCAGGTGACCATCCCGGCTGCCACCGAGGTGAGCAGCATCCAGACCGAGCGGGAGCGGCCGATCATTTTCTCGACCGATGAGGATCTGGTCATCAACCCGCCGGTGCTGAAAAAAGTGTATTCGCGGATGACGTCATCCTCCGGGGATAAAAAATCACTGGTGGAGCATAACCTGCGCAGGCTGGAGGCGGGTTTTGAGGGCGGCAATATATTCACCGAGCTGCCACAACTGGATGACGCCATCTACTTTGGCTTTGAAAATGACCTGAGTTTTCACATCCTGGGGTTTGAGTTTGACTTCGATCCGGCCGGCGGGGCGGGCATTGATCCCACCATGCCGCCCTATGTTTGGGAGGCATCCATCAGGGGTGAAGGCGCCCACTGGGAGACCTGCGCGGTGGAGATGGACACCACCCGCGGGATGAACGGCTCCGGGCGTATTCAGATTCACCTGCCGGCAATCGGAAAGCAGGAGGTCAACCAGGAAAGTATGTATTGGGTCCGCGCCCGGGTGGTGGAACTGTCGGAGCCGATGCGGCGCGAAGGGGCCCGGCCGTACCGGTTATCACCGCGCCTGCGGAAAATGAGCGCGGGTTCCTGGGGCGGAACCGTGCCGGCCACGCATGCCCAGATCGTTCAGGACGAATTTTTGGGCCGCAGCGACGGGACGCCCGGGCAGCGATATTTTCTAAAACACCAACCGGTGCTGCTGCGAAAACCCGGTCAGACACTGATTGTGCAGCCGGACGGCGAACCGCAGCAGGAATGGCACGAGGTGACCGATTTTGCCGATTCGTGGGCCAATGATCAGCACTTCACACTCGACAACGTCAGCGGCGAGGTGCGTCTGGGCCCTGCCATCCGGCAGCAGGACGGCACCATCAAGCTGTACGGCGCGGTTCCGCCGCGCGGAGCCAATTTGCTGTTCTCCGCGTATAGTTATGGCGGTGGGCAGGAAGGCAATGTGCAAAAGGGCATTCTCACCACGCTGAAGACGGCCATCCCGTATGTGGCGCGGGTTTCCAATCGCTTTGATGCCTCCGGCGGTCTGGACGCGGAGACACTTGAATCGGCCATGATGCGGGCCCCGCAGGTGTTGCGCTCGCGCGGCCGGGCGGTCACCGAGGCTGATTTTGAATTTTTGGCTCGTGAGGCGCTGCCGGCTTCCATCAGCCGGGTGAAATGCCTGCAGCCTACTCCCGACGAAGCCGGGCGGGTGATCCCTGGACAGATTTATCTGCTGGTGATCCCCAGTGTGGCCCGACCGGAAGGCTATTTGAGCGAGGAGATGCTCACCCTGCGAAAGGAAGATATCGCGCTTCTATCGGCTTTTGTAGATGATCGGCGTTTATTGACCACCAAGGTGGATATCCGCCCACCGGCCTACCATTGGGTATCCATCAAGGTACAGCTTCGTGAAAAACCCGGGGCGCGTCACAGCGATGTGGAGCGGGATGCTCTCTCGCGTCTGTACCGTTATCTCAACCCGGTAGTGGGCGGAAATGACGGCAAGGGCTGGAAGTTTGGGCGCGATCTGTTTGCATCGGATGTCTATCAGGCTCTGCAGGGCATTCCGGATGTGCAGTTTATCCGTGCATTGGAGATGCGCGCGGCCAAACCAGCCACCGGTGAACCGGCCGGTGATCCGATTGAAACGATGGAACTGGTGGCGCACGGGGTGATTGCCTCCGGCAAGCATCAGATTGAGTTCATCTAAGCGGCGCAGGGAGCAGGTTGAAAGAGAACCATCCATGACCAGAAAATTCCTCTTCAAATTGCAGCTCCAGGGACCCGATTTTACACGCGAGGTGATCCTGAACCAAGGGATTACCTCGCTGGGGCGCGATCCGGGCAATGATATCCATCTGGCGTTCCCGAAGATATCACGCAAGCACGCCATTTTTGAAAGTCTGGAGGCCGTTTGTTTGCTACAGGATCTGGGAAGCGCCAACGGTACACTGGTGAACGGCAAACGGCTTGAGCCCAACATCCCCACACCCATCAACGATGAAAGCGAGATTCTGGTGGATGTGATCAGCATCCGCCTGAAAACCGAGGTGGTGGATGTACCTGATCGACCGTTGAATGAACCGACCCAGGATACCGTCTCCAAGGCCCGGGCGCTGGAGCAGGCGCAGATCCGGCAGGCGGAGGGGGAAGGGACGAAATCCGCCGGAATGGTTGAAGCACCGGTAGTTGAACCGGTTGAATTGCCCGCAGAGCCGGTTGTGAGTGAACCGGCTGAAAAAAAGGAAAAGCAGCGCGCCCCGGTCAAGAGACAGGAACCGCCCATTCCGCCGTCACAGCCGCCACGGGAACCGGATATCAGAGAGCAGCCGGTTTTCGAGGAACCTGACCGGCAGGCGATCATTCCGCCGGGTCTGTCGATCGACAGCGTTCGCTTGCTGGATTATCTGCCGAGCATCTATCACACCGAGTTTATGAGTCATTTCATGGCTTTGTTTGAATCGATCCTGCTGCCGTTGGAATGGAATATCGACAATTTTGATCTGTTCCTGTCGCCGCGAACTGCGCCATTTCAATTCCTGCCCTGGTTAAGCGACTGGTATGAAATCGTCTTCGATTCCTCGTGGCCGGAAGAGAAACGCCGTCTGCTGCTCACCGAAGCGCATGAAATCTACGCCCGCCGCGGAACGCGCTGGTCACTATCCCGCCTGCTGGAGATTTATACCGGTCAGACACCGCAAATTTTTGAATTTGAAAAAGATCTGGAACCGCACACCTTCAAAGTGGTGCTGAAAGCGGACCCGGCGCTGGACCGCGCCCTGCTGATACGGCTGATTAACGCCAATAAACCCACGCACACATCCTACCGCCTGGAGATGACAGGTAACTGATGAGATGACCTGAACGGAACGGCTTTTTCGATTGAGGAGATTATGGAAAAACTTGTCGGACAGACGCTGAATCGTTATAAACTGGTAAAACTGCTGGGGCAGGGCGGTATGGGTGCGGTGTTTAAAGGTTTTGATGTGGCCTTGCAGCGTGATGTGGCTGTCAAGATCATGCATCCTCATTTTGCCACGCAGCAGAACTTTCAGGAGCGTTTTTTACAGGAAGCCCGCACGGCTGCCCAAATTGATCACCCCGGCGTGGTGAAAGTATACGATTTTGGCCAGTCGCAGGGCAGCCTGTATATTGTGATGGAGTTCATCCCCGGGGATAACCTGGGGCAGATGCTGCGCATCCTGAAAAAACAACAGCGCTGGATTGTGCTGGACGAGGCATTGCATATTATCCGGCTGACGGCGCTGGCGCTGGATCACGCCCATAAACGCGGGGTTCTGCACCGCGATATGAAGCCCGATAACATCATGCTTAAGCCACAGCCGAGCGAATCATTGCCCTATACACCGGTGGTCACCGATCTGGGGCTGGCGAAGCTGGCATCCGGCGGGGTAGCCACCCAGGAGGGCACCTCCATGGGCACACCGGCTTATATGGCCCCCGAGCAGGCATTGGGTGAGAAAACCGATGCGCGCTCGGATGTCTATTCGCTGGGTGTTCTGTTGTATGAACTGGTGTGCGGCAAACTGCCGTTCCCTGCCAGTACCCTCTCAGAAGCCATCCGCTACCATGTAAAAGAGACTCCCCCGCCGCCCCATACGGTACGGCCGAATATCGACCCGCAGTTGGAGGCGGTAATCCTCAAAGCTATGGAGAAAGATCCGAACAACCGCTATCCGGATGCCAAAAGCCTTGCCGATGCTCTGCAGGTGGTGATCGAAGCCACCCCGGCAGCCGCGGAAGCGGATTACAAGGCCACGACGGTTGAAGAAAGCCCCAAACCGGAACTGGAACGCGCGGCTGTCTCACTGGTTACCCAGTATCAAGCCAGCCTGGAATCAGAGCGCGGGGATTCGATCCTGGAAGAATTTGGTTCGGCGGGGGAACTGACCGAGAACAAAATCCAGGTCATGCAAACCGGTGGGGCGCCGCAGACTTTTGCCGTCAAATTAACGGGCATGACCATCGGGCGCACTGCCGGAAATGACATTCCCATCAATGATCAGCAGGCTTCCCGCAGCCATGCCCGCATTGAATGCCGGGATGGCAATTTTTATGTGCTGGATCTCAACAGCACAAACGGCACCTATCTTGGAAATACCCGACTGCTGCCCGGCATCGCCGAAATCTGGACCCCGGATAAAGCCCTGTGCGTGGGTTCCACCTGGTTCCGGCTGGTGCTGGCCGATACCACCTCCAAAGCGGCTTACGGTATGCCGCTGGCAGGATCCATGGCCGGGCGATCCGGCACGGTGGTGGATCCCAACCTGGTTCAGTCCAGCGCCGGGCAGGGCAAAGTGGGGGTGTATCTGGAGAATACCGAATTGAAGGTTGAACCCGGCAGCAGCACATCGGCCACACTGGTACTGCTCAACCAGGGTTCGCTGGTGGATCATTTCAACATCATCGTACAGGGCGTACCGGATACCTGGATGGCCACCAAACCGAGGCCAATCCAGCTCATGCCGGGCGATCAGCAGGAAGTAAATCTGGTGTTCAACATTCCACGCACGGCTGACGCCCGGGCAGGCCGCTATACGATGAACATCCGGGTAGCCAGCCAGAGCACGCCGGATCAGGCCGTCAACATCAGCGCGGTGCTCTCGGTGGGGATTTTCTCTACCTTTTCGTGCGATTTTTATCCCCGGCAAATTCATACCAACCAGATGGCCCGCCTGACCATTCATAACAAAGGTAATTCGCGCGAGATCTTTGCCGTCAAACTGCGTGACCGGGGGGATGAGCTTCGCTTTGAGCCTGCCAATGCCAATGTGCAGGTGCCAGAAAATGGATCAACCACCACGCCGTTTAAAGCCATTGCGCGCAAGCGGCGCTGGGTGGGGCAGGCCAAAACACACGCTTTCAGCGCCGAGGTGATCTCCGGGCGGGGAGAAAATCAGACGGTCAGCGGTGAGGCCATCAGCAAGGCGCTTTTACCGCCCTGGCTGCTAACCATTTTGATCGGCGCGGCGGTGGTACTGTGCATGGCAGCCGCCTTGATTGGCAACTCCATTCTGCAGGCCAACAAGGCGTCCACCCAAACCGCGGTGGCGTTTATCGGCGGTCTGACCGAAACGGCTGCCTCCGGTATGTCTGCGGCCATCGAAGGCACCCAGCACGCCTGGCAAACGGCCACAGTGCTGGCTCAAACCGCCCAGGCCGAAGGGGATGACGACGGCGACGGCCTGACCAACATTGAAGAACGTAATCTTGGCACCGATCCCAATAACCCGGATACCGATGGAGACGGTTTGACGGACGGGGAAGAGGTGAATATCCAGGGCACCAATCCCAGGAATAACGATACAGATGGCGATACCCTGTTGGATGGTTACGAGGTCAATGAGCTGCACACCAGCCCCAAGCTGGCCGATACTGACAGCGACGGCATCAATGATAACGTAGACCCCGATCCGGGCAAGCCGCCAACCATCACCCCCAGCCCCACGCCCACCCGTGAACCCACCCTCACGCCTACCCCCACGGGCACACCAACACCCACCAAGACAGCTGTACCCGGCACGCTGGAAGATTTCACTGGATCATGGGGAAACATTGAGGATGATGCCACGGGTCTGATCACCCTGTATGTGACCAAGGTGGATGAAGACCTGGTTTCTTTCCATGCCTATGAAAAATGTGACCCGGAAAACTGTGATTGGTCAGCCATGGCCGGCGGCGATGTGTATGTGCCCTTCACGCCGCCTGAACTGGAAGGTACTTATGATTTTGGCTGGCGTTCCATCACCATCACCATTAAGCGCTTTGGCGAGAAATTAATGGTGGAAACATACGATACCAGCAACTCACAAACCCGCACCTATGCCATGGAGCGGCTGACATTTTTCTTTGTGCCGTTGTATCAGATCCCGCACGATTTCCTGCTTCAACCCACAGCAACTGCTCCGTAAGGAAAACCGAGATTGATTTCCTTCTGCTGCCCGGACTTGATCCCTGTCCGGGCAGCTTTTTGATTATTTTCCCTGAATCACAAAATGGCCGTCGCGATAAAATACCTCGCCATCAGCCGTAATTTCACCGGAGCGCATATCGCACACCATGTCCCAGTGCAGGCTGGAGGTGTTCTTCGAACCGATTTCCGGAAAGCCATTGCCCAATGCCAGGTGGATGGTGCCGCCAATTTTCTCATCGAACAGCAAGCTTTTGCTGAAATGTGTGATGCCGTAATTGGTGCCGAAGGCAAATTCGCCCAGGTACCGAGCCCCGGCATCCACCTCAAGCATTTCCAGCAGAAAATCTTCATTTTTCTGCGCGGAGGCGCGGGTTACTTTACCGTCTGCGAATTCCAACCGGATACCTGTCACCTCACGTCCGTCCTCGATGGCGGGATAGGTAAACTCGATCCACCCATTGGCAGAGTTTTCCACCGGGCTGGTATAGATTTCACCGCCGGGCATGTTTGATTCGCCGCCGTCATTTAGAAAATCCCGTCCCTCAATCGACAAATGCAAATCCGCGTGCGGGCTGCGGATACGGATGTCTTTCTTCCCACGCAGATAGTCGGCATACCGCTGTTGATTCTGTTTCACTTTTTGCCAGGCAGAAACCGCATCAGGCTGATCGGCCAGGGTGGCAGAATAGACAAAATCTTCGTACTCCCACAGGCTCATTTCGGCTTCCTGGGCATAGGATTGACAGGGATACTGTGTACCCACCCACTTTAAAGACCCGGCTGCCATACGCTGCGAGAATACCTGCATTAATTGTTGAGCCGATAATTGCTGGATGCGCGATCTCTCGGCAGGTATTTGGCTGTGCGATTTCACATTTCTCGTGGCCCAAACGCTGATCACCGCGTCGGCCTTGCTGTAGATCAACTCCGACAGCGGAGAAATCCATTTAAGCTGATCTTCTGAAGCTGAACGCATAAAGCTCTCATCCAGCGCTTCGGAGAAGAACTGAATGGTGGGGTAGCCTCCGGCTTGAACAATTTTGTCTTGTATTTGATTTATGAGTGGTTCGGCGATGACGCTGCCCAATACAGCCACCCACTGTCCCGGTTGTACTTTGACACAGTAGTTGACCAAAATATTGGCTAAATTGGTTTGACGAGGATCAGACATGGGCGTTATCCTTTTCAGAGGGGATCGATTCCATCGCATTCATTGTAACCTGCCTGAGATTTTTTGACTCGAGGAAGAAACAAGTGACTGTTATAATACAGGCTGTCGCAGTCGATTTATCCAGATTAATAATTTCTCTCTATGCTTTCTATCGAGTTATACCGTCAGACTCTCGCGAAGATCGATGATTGGGATGCGTATCTGCAATCTGAATCCCGGCTGCCGGGTGCGCGTTCGAACCTGGAACTGATGTATGCCGTCGCTGACCTGGCATCTGAACAGAACATCCAACGCTGGCTGGATCTGACGCCCACGGAAGCCCCGGAAAACACCCCGGCCTGTTTTCTGGCCTGCTGCGGGGTGATCAGCCTGGGACGGCTGTTGTGTGAGGGGAACCTTGCCTGGTTTGAGGTGTTACGTCAAAAAGCCAATGACCCGCGCTGGCGGGTGCGCGAATCGGTGTGTATGGCGTTGCAACGGTACGGCAAAGAACAAATGAATACTCTGCTAACAGAGATGCGGAGATGGTCTGAAGGTACCCTGCTGGAGCAGCGCGCTGCGGCGGTAGGTTTATGCGAACCGGCCTTGCTTAAATCACCTGAACAGGCAAGAGAAATTCTGGGAATCCTGGATGGGATTACGCACAGGATGTGCCAGGTCACCAACCGACGTCAGGATGACTTCAAAACGCTGCGGCAGGGGATGGCTTATTGCTGGAGTGTGGCCGCAGCAGCCCTTCCTGAAACCGGCAAAAAGATGATGGAAAGTTGGATTGAATCAACAGATGCGGATATCCGCTGGATCATGAAGGAAAATCTCAAGAAAAACCGTCTGCAAAAAATGGACCCGGCTTGGGTGCAGCAGTGGACACAGAAAATGGAGACCATGAAATGACCGATCGAGGATACGAGCTTTCCGCGCAGTTTTATGATTTATTTGATCGTAAACCCAACATCAACTTTTACTATTTTTATGCTTCCCAGGCCGGTGAGTCACTGGATATCGGTGCAGGCACAGGTCGGATCGCGGTGCCGCTGGCAGAATTGGGGTGCCGGTTGGTGTGTGTGGAACCCTCTGAGGCCATGCGCACCCAGCTTCAACTGAAACTGGATCAGCAGCCATCACTTCAGGAGCATATCAGTATTGTACCCACCGACGCCGCATCGTTCAGGCTGGGAAAGACCTTTCCACTGGCCATGATGTCGGGCAGTTTCCGGCACTTTCTCACCGATGAAGAACGCCGGAACGCCCTGGCGAATGTCTCATCGCATCTCAAGCCCGGCGGCAGGCTGGTTTTTGATGTATCGCTGGGGATGATGAAAGACAGCCCGCTTTCACCCGCGGGAGAAGTACAGATCGAAAATGGCGAGGTGCGCCGGTCCTGGTCGACCCGGGTATTGCCTGAAGGCACCTTGCAGGTGACCTTTGTATTTGAAACATATCAAAACGGGAAGATGGTCGAACGGATCGTGCAGGGCGCGGTTCAGGGGATCATCACCCGCGAACGGATCCACCAACTGCTGCAGGAAAACGGCCTGACGGTGGTGAATGAATACGCCGATTACGATTTCCGGCCGTATGAAGAAGGCAACGATTTGCTGATGATCGAAGCCGTCAAGCAAAACTGATGTAAATAGAAACCCATTTAGGTTTTTCTAATCCATACCCGTTATCATGAAAGGGGAATGGATCATTTTCATTAATGTTTACGAAAGGAAAAATATGACATCACAGACTGCCACGAAATTTGAGTTGACCTACGGCTCAATGTACAACCCGCCCAGTGAACTGCATGACCGTTTCGATCAGGCGATCGAGAAGGTGCGCGCCGGCCTGGGGAGGGAATACAGTATGTGGATCAACGGAAAAGAGCGGTTTGCCGATCAAAAGTTCGAAGACCGAACCCCCATCGATACCGGCATCGTTCTGGGTGTTTTTCAAAAGGGAACCGCCCAGGACGCCGAGGATGCTATCGATGCAGCCTGTAAAGCTTTTGACGGATGGCGGCGTACTCCCTGGCAGGATCGTGTGGCGCTGCTCCGCAAGGCAGCCGATATTTTGGAAGAACGTACATTCACCATCAGCGCGGCCATGGCGCTGGAGGTGGGTAAAAATCGCATGGAATCGCTGGGCGATGTGGCGGAATCCACGGCGCTCATCCGTTATGCCTGCGAACAGATGGAGAAAAATAACGGATACCTGGTTCAGATGGGAACCGATCCGGTTGAAGGGTTTATCACCAGCAATACCTCCGTTCTCAGGCCCTACGGCGCCTGGCTGGTCATCAGCCCGTTCAACTTCCCGGCGGCGCTGAGTTACGGACCAACAGCCGCGGCGCTGACAGCGGGCAACACGGTCATTTTAAAGCCGGCCACCGATACCCCCTGGGTACCGCGCCTGATTGCGCAGTGCTTCATCGACGCGGGCATCCCGGACGGCGTGTTCAACTTTGTCACCGGTCCCGGCAGCACCCTGGGACAGGCGCTGATTGACTCTCCCAAACTGGCCGGTGTCACCTTCACCGGCTCACTGGGCGTGGGTATGGGAATCTACCAGACTTTCAGCAAGGGCAAGTATGTGCGGCCGGTGATTCTGGAACTGGGCGGGAAGAACGCCAGCATCGTCACCCGCCATGCCAACCTGGATGACGCCGCGTTGGGTATTGTTCGCTCCGCGTTTGGGCTGCAGGGGCAAAAGTGCTCGGCCAACTCGCGCATCCTGGTGGAAGAGGCGGTGTATGACGATCTGGTGCAGCGACTGGTGGATAAGACCAGCAAACTGGTGATCGGCGACCCGACCCGTAAAGATGTCTATTTAGGCCCGGTGATCAACAAGGGCGCCTATCAGGACTATCAGAAGTTCTGCGAGGATCTGGGCAAACACGGGCGTATCCTGACCGGCGGCAAAGTGTTGACGGACGGCGAGTTTGCAAAGGGCTATTTTGCCGCTCCCACGCTGGTGGCGGATCTTCCGATGGATCACCCGCTGTGGAAGACCGAGATGTTCCTGCCCATTTCCACCATTGCCCGCATCAAAGACTATCAGGAAGGCGTCCGCATCGCGAACAGCGTGGATTACGGCTTAACCGCCGGGTTCTACGGCAGCGAGGAGGAGGTGCAGTACTTCTTCGACCATATCGAAGCCGGTACTGTGTATGCCAACCGTCCGCAGGGCGCCACCACCGGGGCATGGCCGGGCTACCAGCCGTTTGGCGGCTGGAAGGGTTCAGGGGCCAGCGGAAAGAACTCGGGCGGCGTCTACTATTTGCCGCTATACATGCACGAGACCTCACGCACACTGGTGAAAAAGGCATAAGCGGATAATTGAAATTTCTCAGATCGGGAAAAGTGAAATGACCAAACCGCCGGAGCAGTGATCCGGCGGTTTGAATTTGCCATCCACGAATGGCCGGCGCTGCGCGCCAGCGAAAACGAATAATCGAATGAGGGCGGGTTGAATTTGCTTAAGCCGGCAGGCTGTTTGTTTCAGCGAAAGTATGTTTTTTGGTTTATTCGTTAGCCGATTATAGCGTGAAGCAACCCTGCGCCATAAACTGTGCTCCGACAGCCCCTTATCAGGCCATCCACGAATGGCTGGCGCTGCGCGCCAGCGAAAACAAATAATCGAATGATGGTGGGATTGATTTTTTCAGGCGATAGAAGTTTTGCCTGAGCGGAAAGCGGGTTTTATTCGTTTATTCGTTTGCCGATGAAAACGATCACTGGCTGATAATGGTAGTCTCCCCTAATACCAATCCCATTCGTTGATGGCTTTCTCCTGCCAACACCCACTCACCCCGCTTTTTCCCCCTTCAACCGCGGCATCAGATACTGAATATATTCATCCCGGCAGTCCGGATCGCCGTGCAGCGGCTGAAAGATGATTGAATCTGCACCGGCGTCTGCGAGAGCCCGCAGGTGCTTTTCAGCCTGCTCCGGCGTCCCGGCCGCTGCCAGCAAATCAATCCACTCCTCGGGCATGTGATCCGCAAACCCGCCCTTACCATACTGGTTGACCAGCGATTCCACCTGATCGGCAATCCCCAGGGCTTGTATCTGCACATCCACCCACGGAAGCTGCCGGGCAAAATCTTCCCGCACGGCGGCACGGGCGCGCTGCCCGTCAGGGTTAACTTTGACTGCGGTATACACCATCAGTCTGTGCTGGGTGCGGCCGCTCTCAGCCATACCGGCGCGGATTTGCTGCAGCGCCCAGCGGATGTATTCAGGCGATGACATGTATACCAGAATGGTTCCATCGGCAATCCGGCCGGACAGCCGCAGAGTTTTCTCACGTTTGGCGCCGATCAGCAGGGGCGGGCGGACATCGGGCGTCATCTGCATCTGCACCTGATCCATGTTCACCTGCGTGCCGTGCTGCGTCACCACTTCGCCGTTGAGCAGTGCGCGCACGGAAGTCACCGTTTCATCCAATACCTTCATATAAGACCTGGGAGCCGCCCCGATCTGCTGCATCCAGGATTGAACGCCGTAGCCGAATCCCGGCAAAATCCGCCCGGGGAACATCCTCGCCAGGGTGGTGATTTCCATGGCGGCAAACAGCGGGTGATACACGGTGGCCGGCAGCAGTCCGATGCCCACCTTCAGCGTGCGGGTTGCTGAAAGGGCCGCGGTAGCCCCGGTGAAGGCGCCGGGCAGAAAACAATCATCCCACAGCCACAGTTCATCAAAACCCCCAGCTTCCGCCTTGCGGGCAAAATCGGGCAGGGTTTCAGGGGGAAAGGTGGGATGAAAGATCACTCCATAGGAAGGTTTTGTGGGAGGTTTGTTCATGAGTTCCGTCCTTTAGATGGCGATTCATTCTAAATTATGCCTGTTTCGAAGCGTTTTGACAATCACCCATGTGCCGGTGAACGCAAGGGAGGATGGAAATCTCAGCTATAATAGACTCACTGTTTCATCAAAGAAAACGGGACGCATCATGCTGGATATTGGCAGTGCAATCGACCGGGGCATCAGGCGGCGTGACCGGGAAAACCAGGACGCGCTGCTGGTGTTGCAACCCAATCTGTTCCATCCCCAACCCCCTCTGCTGGTGGTGGCAGATGGAATGGGCGGGTATCAGGGCGGAGCAACCGCCAGCCGTACCGTCATCGAGACCTTCCAGTCTGTTTACCAGAAATCATCCAGAAAAGAGCCGGTTCTCGATGTGCTTGCCCGGGCGGTGAAGGCCGCGCATACCGGCATTAAAAAACTGGCCCAGGAAAACCAGTCTCTCAGCCAGATGGGCAGTACCGTGGTGGCCGTGGTGCTGGATGGCGATCGGTTGTATCTGGCAAACGTGGGTGACAGCCGCGCTTATCTGATCAGTGAACGGCGGATCGAGCAGATCAACTGGGATCACAGTCTGATGGCGGATCTGGTGCGGGCGCGGCAGCTCAGCCCCGAACAGGCGCAAAACTTCACCCGCAAGAACATCTTAACCTTGTCTTTGAGCGCCCAGCAGGAGGATGTGCGACCGTACCTGCTGGAACAGAAGCTGGAGCCCGATGAGCACGTGCTGCTGTGTTCTGACGGTTTATGGGGCAGTGTGCCCGAGAAGGATATCCAGGCGATTGTGTTGAGCCGGCCTGCCGCCGCCGCCGCGGTCGCGCTGGTGGATCTGGCGAATGCCAACGAGGGACCGGATAACATCTCGGTGGTGATTGCCCGCCGTTCCCGACATTTTGTCTCCTGAAACCTTCTTTTCGTGCTATGTTTTTCGCTGAAACGGTTTATTTCTTGCATCCATGGTTTTGATCACCTATCCAGCCGTATCCCTGCCCGCGGGCAGGGTCATGTGTCTTTACAGAAGCTTCATCGAGCAAACCAGGCGCATGATTTGACTCCAACCCATTTTTGGGATAAACGCGGTAAAATTACCCTTTATCCCATCTGAGGAGCGACCATGTCAGCTGCGATCAAAATTTCGGGCGGCAAAGAACTGGTGGGGGAAGTGACACCGGTCCCGAACAAAAATGCGATGCTGCCCGCCTTGACCGCCTGTTTGTTGACGGACGAGACAGTCACATACCAGAACCTGCAAAAGTCCACCGATGTTTTGACAACGCTTCAGATTCTCCGAAATCTGGGCGCCGAGGTGGATGATAGCGATTTCAGCAATATTCAAATTAATGCCAGCCGGGTCAAATCGTTTGAGGTAGATTACACCAACGGGAATACGCTGCGTTCTTCGATTCTATTTGCCGGGCCGCTGCTGGCTCGCTTTGGCAGAGCAAAAATTCCACTGCCGGGCGGTTGCGTGCTGGGGAAACGTTCCATCTCGGCTCATATTGATGCCTTTTCCAAAGTGGGCATTCAGACCGAGGTGCATGATAACTATGCCTGGTTTGAGCGGGTGGAACCCGTTCAACCCGAGTACGAACTATGGATGATGGAAGCCAGCGTGACGGCGACCGAGAATCTGGTTATGTATGCTGCCGGTACGAATGCCTCTTTTGAAGTCACCGAGGCTGCCGCCGAACCGCATGTCACCCAGTTGCTGCAGTTGCTGGAATCCTTTGGCGCCAGGATTGATGGATTTGAAAGTAATAAAATCAGCATCCATGGGAATACCATGTGCTGCGGGGCCAGCTTTACACCGGACCCTGACCATATCGATATCGCCGGGTTGATTGTGGCGGCAGCCATCACCAAGGGACGGATTGTGATCAAGGATTCCAATATCTACCGGGTGAGCGGCGGTCTGGTTCAGTTTTTCAAAAAGTTCAATATCGATATCCAATCCTCCGGACGGGATTTGGTTGTGGACGGCTCAGGCGATCTGATGATCGACTGCGTGGATTCCGGTTTTCCGCTGGCTTCTGAGGATCTACCCAAAGTTTCACCACGTCCTTGGCCCGGCTTTCCGGTGGATGCCCTGCCCAACGTGGTCACCCTGGCCTGCAAGACGCATGGAAAGACGCTTGTCCAAAACTGGATGTACGAGACCGGATTGGATTTCATCCGCGAACTGAACGTGCTGGGAGCCAACATTTTTATGTCGGACCCGCAGCGCGTGATTGTCAACGGGCCTATCCGCTTCAAGGGCGGCAAGGTCAATGCCCCTTCCATCATCCAGGCCACACAGGCCATCTTTCTGGCGGCCCTGGCGGATCCTGCCGATACCACCATTGTGGGATGGGACATTCTCAAGCGCCGCTATCCCAACACGCTGGATGTATACCGCTCGCTGGGTGCTCAGATTGTTGAGCTTTAATCTCAACTTTTCCATCATTTTGAGTATTTTCCCGCCGTTCAGGCGGGATTTTTTATCTCCACTCAAATAGGACTGAAACAGGAGCGCTCGGGCTGATCTATTAAAGGGACTGCTCGGCTATAATCTTAAGTATGATTCGCGCAAGATACCGCCGTATTCTGGCATTCTTCGCCCGCGCTATCGCCGGTGTGCTGTATTGGGATTTCTTTCTCTCATCCATCGGGATGAAAGCGTCAGCGCGCCGTACCCGAGCGCAACGGATGAAGTCCCTGGCGATTGAATTTCGTGAACTGGCCATTGAAATGGGCGGCGTGATGATCAAAGTTGGGCAGTTCCTTTCATCCCGGGTGGATGTGCTGCCGCGCGAGGTCACCGCTGTATTGGCCGATTTACAGGATGAGGTTTCACCGGAGACGTTTGATGATATCCGGCGCGTGCTGGAAACCTCTCTGGGTGCTCCCCTGGAGAGCAAGTTTGATTGGTTTGAAGAACAACCGATGGCTTCCGCATCCATCGGCCAGGCTCACCGCGCCCGCCTGACATTGCCGGATGAAAATGGTAATCCGCAGTCTCATGCGGTGGTGGTCAAGGTTCAGCGGCCGAATATCCGCGAAATTGTGGCTACCGATCTGGCAGCTTTGGCCCGCGTCAGCGGCTGGCTGCACCGTTTTCGCACCATCCGCAAGCATGCCAACGTACCGGCCTTAATGGGCGAACTCTCACGCGCGGTGGAACTGGAGATGGATTACATCCATGAGGGACGCAACGCGGAGCAGTTTGCTGAGAATTTCAAGGATGACCCCGGCGTGCTGGTACCGCAGGTATTCTGGGAGGTGACCACCCGAGAGGTAATCACTTTGGCCGATGTGCAGGCCATCAAGATCACCGATTACCAGACCATCGAAGCAGCCGGCATCTCGCGCTCTGAAGTGGCGGACCGGTTGTTTAATGTGTATCTGAAGCAGATTCTGGAGGATCGTTTCTTTCACGCGGATCCGCACCCGGGCAATCTGTTTGTGGAACCGGTAGGGGAAAAGGAAGATTCGCCCCGAAAATGGCGGCTGGTGTTTGTGGATTTTGGTATGGCGGGAGAAATTTCTCCAAGGGTGATGGAAGGCTTACGAGAGGCTGTGATCGCTCTCGGCACCACCGATGCCGCCCGCATGGTGCAGGCTGAACAGAAATTGAATTTCCTGCTGCCGTCAGCCGATCTGGCGCTGCTGGAGCGTGCTTACCAGCGCCTGTTTGAGCGCTTTTCCGGTAAATCCACGCGCGATATGATGAAAATGCATGGTGAGGAAACGGCCGCCTTCTTTGAAGAGTTCAGCCAGTTGATCTACGAACTGCCCTATCAACTGCCCGAAAACATGATCCTGCTGGGGCGGTGTTTCAGCATTCTTTCCGGTATCTGCACCGGCCTGGACCCGGCCTTCAACCTCTGGACAAGCGTTGGGCCTTATACCACTCGGTTGATGGACATGCAGGGCGAACGCGGGTTGGAATACTGGTTGAAGGAACTGCTGGATACACTGCTGGTTACCGTTTCACTGCCGCGGAAAATGGAAGGATTGATCCGCCACATCGAGAGCGGAAAACTGGAGGTATCATTCACCTCGCTGGAACAAAAAATCACCCAACTGGAGCGCAGTCAGTGGCGCTTTGCTGAGGCGATTCTTTTCTCGGTCTTCTTCTTTGCGGCGGTGCAACTGTTCCTGGCCGATCAGGTTGGCCTGGCAGCCATCCCGGCAGCCTTTGCCATTTTTGTGCTGGTTCTGCTTATCTTTGAGCGTCGGGGCTGATTCGTTTTATCTTTCCTTCATGTGCTGTTCGCTTTTTTCAATGGCGTAATCCAGAATCTTTCTGAAACCGCGCAGCAATTCCGTGCGGGTTCGGCGAGTCTCATCGCGCACGCCTTCCGGCATCATATTTTCCCAGGCTGTTTTCATGGATTTATGCGCCTCACGGAAGTGCTCGCGGGCTTCTTTCAGATTGAGATTATCCTCGGTATGGTGAGTACCGCTGTTTTGTTCCATATTTACCCTCCTGTACCGGTTTCAATCGCATCCGGTTTCGTATTTGCATTTATGAAGTAGACGCCTCCGCGTCAAGCGGGCTGACGGGATGTACGGGAGGAGGGTTATTCAAATTCTCATGATTCGTGTTTTCCGATTTCGAAGAAACCCATGTAAAATTGATGGGTGAAAATGGAAACGTCGGTGCACGCACCGACGAACCGTTATCATTTTACTTATTCACCGCGGTCCACACAGTATTGAACCGCTGCAACAAGGAGGGAATGTGGAATCATTTTTTTCAGGGCTTTCTCCAATTCTTCAAGCCTTAGTGGGTACCGGATTTACTTATTCAATGACCGCTTTGGGCGCGGCGGGTATCTTTTTCACCCGTTCGATCAAAAAAGAAGTCTTTGACGCCATGCTGGGTTTTGCCGCGGGGGTGATGATCGCGGCAAGTTACTGGTCACTGCTGGCGCCGTCTCTTGAAATGACATCCAATATGGGGCGTTTCTCGTTTGTCCCCGCGGTGATCGGCTTCCTGCTGGGCGGCGCATTTCTATATCTGGTAGATATGATCCTGCCGCATCTGCACCTGGGTCTGCCCACCTCGGAAGCAGAAGGCCTCAAAACCACCTGGCAGCGCAGCATTTTGCTGGTGCTGGCGATCACTCTGCATAACTTCCCTGAAGGCCTGGCGGTGGGTGTGGCTTTTGGCGCCGCGGCTGCCGGTCTGCCCGAAGCTTCCATCGCGGGAGCGATTGCGCTGGCGATCGGTATTGGCATCCAAAATTTCCCCGAGGGATTGGCTGTGTCCGCTCCGTTGCGCCGTGAGGGGATGAGTGTGGGAAAGAGCTTTTTCTGGGGACAGCTTTCCGGGTTGGTGGAACCTATCGCCGGTGTGATTGGCGCCGGTGCGGTGCTGTTGATGCGTCCGCTGCTGCCGTATGCGCTGGCCTTCGCGGCCGGAGC
>DAISXR010000015.1:50031-54042 GCA_036825755.1 Anaerolineaceae bacterium | reverse complement strand
GGGAAATATTTTTCAAACGCCGCTCAGAGAGATTTGCCAATCGTATGGTCCGGAAAACCATCCGATAACCGGCCCGCTGCTCAAGGGAGGGCCTGTCGAACTGATGCGACGCTATAACCTGCTGCACGAGGATGCATACGCCGATGCCTGCCTGCTATGTTATAATGCCCGGTTGGAATTACGTTCCGTTTATCCCCAGATTCTGACCCCTGACCCAATGTACGGCAAAATGCCCCCCAGGTCTTGATTGGATGGATCTGTACCTCGCCGATCGATAAAGATGTCCTTTCCCAAACAGACCCCGCACCCGATTTCCGATGCGGTCGGGTACGCCCAATCAATATCATTTGAAAAAAAGAATCTGGCATAACAACGCAGTCCATAATCCATACCCAATAACAATCGCAAGGAGATGATTATGATCAGCAGGATTTGGCATGGCTGGACCACACCGGCAAACGCAGATACCTATGAAAATATGCTGAAAGAAGAGATATTTGTCGGCATTAAAAGCCGCAATATCCGCGGCTTCAGGAGCATTCAATTGCTTAGGCGTGTGGTAGGAGAAGAAGTTGAATTTATCACGATCATGGAGTTTGATTCTCTTGATGCAGTGCGTGAGTTCGCCGGTGATGATTATGAACAGTGCGTTGTTCCACAAATGGCACGGGAAGTACTTTCTCATTTTGATGCCCGCTCTCAGCATTATGAGATCAGGGCGGACAGAAGTTAACAGGGCAGATTAGCAAACTCATTCCAAAAAAAGATAACCAGGAAAAAATGCCTCATCAACGAGGCATTTTTATTGAAACCGGACAATGATTTTTTACTGGAACAACCTGTGGGTCTGTTCCAGGCAGCCCATCTTTACTTCCAGGTATTACGCTTCGGTGTACCCGCATAAGGCCAGCGCGCGCGGACCGGTGTGCACGCCCAGCACCGGCGATACGATCGAGATAAACATCTCGACCGGCTTGAACTCCGCGACGGCCCGTTCTGCCAGGGCTTTTGCCTCATCCAGCGCGGCGTTGTGCAACACGGTCAGGTGCAGCGGTTTGCCCGGCACAATATGTTTGCCAAATTCCTTGATCAACCCCTCGATGGCGGATGCGCGTGAACGGGCAGGGATGCCGGCGCCTACGGCGCCGGTCTCGCGGTTGACGTAGATCAGCGGGCGGATCTTCAGCACCGAGTTGAGCAGCCGGGCCGCCTCGCTGATGCGCCCGCCGCGGCTGAGATAATCAATGGTATCCAGGGTGATGTAATACACCATGGTGTTGCTAACCTGCGCCGCCGCGGCCAGCATTTCGTCAACACCGCCACCGGCCTCGCGTGCTCGCGCCGCGGCAATCACCTGCCAGCCAATGCCCATCGAGTTGCTGCGTCCATCCACAATATGCACCGGCAGATGAAACCCCTGGGCGGCCTGCTCCACCGAGTGAATGGTCCCGCTCATGGCGCTGCTGATCGTCACCACCATAATTTCTTCAGCCCCGTTTGCCTCAGCCTGCTCAAACGCCTGCAAAAACATCTGCGGGGTGGGCTGGGAAGAGGATGGGTGGGTGGGGTCGCTGAGCAGCCGGTTGTAGAACTCCTCCGGCTGCATTTCCACCCCGTCCAGATATTGCTGGCTGCCAAATACAATGGTCAGCGGAATGACGGTGATCTCATACTGCGCGCGCCATTCGGCGGGGATGTCACAGGTGCTGTCGGTGATCAGGGCGACTCGATGGGGCATAAATCTTCTCTCATTCAACAATAATATTTCTGGTTTTCACGATAGGATACAAAAATCAACACATTTTACCGATTCATGCAAGGAAAAGACAGTGGCTTGAGACACATTTTTGGGTCACGATTTTTCCTGTTATTTAAAATAATATCCCCTTCCCGGCCGGGAAGGGGAGGTTTATGAGAGCGCGAATGGCTTACACACCTTCTACAGAATGCCCCGAGCTTTTCATCATCCACACATAACCATCTTCCAGACCAGGGGGCACCTCCTGCGCCTGGGCGTACCCGTTCACATGGCTGCCCACCACGCGGTATTGGGTACCCTCGGCCAGGTGCAGCATCGATACCACGGTCAGATCGTGGTTGGGGCGTTCCATGCCGGTGCAGGTGAGCGACCAGACGTGCCCGGCGGCGGCTTTCATCAACCCCACCGGGCTGCCGCGGAACACCACCTGCCCGTGCGCCAGAATGGCCAGATCCTGACAGGTCTGCCCGATGTCTTCGACGATATGGGTTGAGAGGATCACCGTGCGGTCGGCGGCCAGGTTGACCAGCAGGTTGCGGAAGCGGATGCGTTCCTCGGGGTCAAGCCCGGCGGTGGGCTCATCCACAATCAACAGGCGCGGGTCATTAACCAATGCCTGCGCGATGCCCACGCGCCGTTTCATGCCGCCTGAATAGCCCTTAATCTTGCGGCCGGATTCCTGCTTCAGCCCCACCAGATCCAGCACTTTCTCCACCTGTGCCCGGCGGTGATCGGGCTCATCCAGGCCCTTTAAAATAGCCATGTAGTCGACAAACTGGTAAGCAGTCAGTTCCGGGTACATGCCCAGTTCCTGCGGCAGATACCCCAGCATATTTTTGACGGTTTGTTTGCCCGACTGGGTGGAAACATCGTCTCCATCGATAACGGCTGAACCGCCGCTGGCGTTGGAGATACCGGCCAGGATGCGCATCAGGGTGGTTTTCCCGGCCCCGTTGGGCCCCAGCAGGCCAAACATGCCGGTGCCAATTTCCAAATCAATACCGTTGAGGGCGTGAACGGTGTGTTTGTTGGTGTGATATGTTTTGGTAAGAGAGCGAATTAGGATCATGGATGTGTTCCTTTATATGTATCGTTCCTGGCGGCGCAATAACGCCCAGGAGGCGGTGAAGAAGAGGATGCCCAAACCGGCCAGGGCCAGTTGATTGGTGCGCAGGGCCGGGTGATCGGTCATAAACGGGCTCATGAACACCAGAAAATATTTGCCAACAGCCTGCACGGCAAACCAGCTCCGCGCCACAAGCTGCACCAGCCAGACCATACCGGTCAGCACGGCACCGGTGGCGGGGTTGGCCGCGGCCAGCGCGCTGAAACATCCCAGCAGCATCAGTGACAGGCCGGGTACCAGCCAGGCGAGCTGCATGTCGCCCCAACTGCTGAAGTACGGTGAAAAATCAGCCTTGTAGAGCGCGGCGAACGCCTGAAAAGCCAGCGCGAAAAAGGTCTGGATCAGCAGAATGGGCAGCAGCCGTTCCAGCAGTATTTGCAGCGCCTGCACCGGTGTGGCAAAGCGCAATTCCAGGGCCGGGTCCTGCAGTACAGCATAAGCCGAAAGGATGCCGGAGATGAGCGGGATGACCGCTCCCAGATAGGCGCGCGTGGTGTCGGCTACATACATCTCGCCGCGCACCACGGCAATCAGCACCATCAGCACCCAGAAGGCCGATGGAAACCAGATCTGGTCGAAGCGAGAGGTGAGCAAGAGATAGCGCAGTGAAAATCTTTTCATGACAGTGTTGTTCCTGTATGGTTTCATGGAATGACCTGACCGCATCTTATGCCTTTCTGGCCTTGCGGTTCAGATACATACCGGTGACGATCAACGCCAGAGCAGCGCAGACAGCCAGTACCAGCAAATTCAGCCAGGCTTCAGCACGGGTGAAAGCATCTGCCTCCACCGCGTGGGTTGAATCGGTGACCACGTTGAAGAAGGCCTGCAAAGGATATTGACCCACAGCATTGAGCAGCGTATCGCTGATGGTGGGAAAGGCCTGCGGCGAGAGCATATTGCCCCAGAACCAGTACCCGGTAAACAGTACCTGGTACACTCGCAGTGGCATGATCAACGGGCAGGCCAGTGAAAAGGCCACCACAAAAGCATGCGACGGCACGGCGATGCTAAGGAAGGCCAGCAGCAACGGCCACAACATCTGCACCGGCACCAGCCCGGCGGCCGTTGAAATCACACCCATCAGCAGGACGGTGATGAACATGGGCGCCAGCACCGATGCCAG
>DAISXR010000015.1:45284-49931 GCA_036825755.1 Anaerolineaceae bacterium | reverse complement strand
TAAAATGCCATCAACAGACCATACACCAGCCAGAAACCGGGTCTGCGGATGGACATTTTGAATTCATATTTTGCTACTCCAAAAAATCGTTTCATTCCATTCTCCAAAGGGTTGGAAAGTGATGTGCTTTGCCAGATTGATGATGTATTGGTGTTTTCAGGAGGCCGTCTGCCCCAATCCCCGCCCGGTGGATGCCGCTGAGATGAGCGCGGCCGCCAGCAGAACCGCCGCCAGGATCATTTGCAGCCCCTGCGACTGGAACAAAACCCGGTAGGCACTGAAGAAGTGCTCGAGAGCCGGGGCGTGAACCTGCTCGGTGATCAGATCGGATACCTTCACATACTGAACCAGCCACAGCAGATACGAGATCACCACCGCGCTGCCCGTACCCACCCACACCGACAGCAGCAATGCCAGCGACGAAAGCAGCGCCAGCGGCGCCAGCCACGCCAGGATGATCATCCCCAGCATCGCGGGGGGGATGATGAGCAGCATGGCCAGGCTGGCCAGCAGCGACAGCAGTAGCGTATACCCTGAAACCAGGCTCAGCCGCGCCAGCAGGATTTTCCAACTGGAGGTGGGGGTGGACTGCGTCAGTTCATGGGCGGGATCGTTCTCCGGTCCGAACAGGGACGCCATACAGGCGGCTGCCACCAGCGGAGCCAGAAACGAGACGGCTTCGGCATGGTTGGAGACCAGCGCCATGCACACTCCTAAAAACATCACCCCGGCTGAGGCTGGCCAGATTTCGCGTTTCACCATGTAAGCCTGCGCGCGCAGCAGGCTGCAGGTTCGCAGAAAGGCCAGCGCCAACCGACGGCCCACACCGGCGGACGACGCCTGCCTGGACGCATGGATCTGTTGCAGGGCACGCTGCGCCAGAGCGGGCGGAGCGGCGAGTTGAGCGCTTTCAGCCTCAATCCCCTGCTGAACTTCCTGCCAGAAGCGCAGCTCTTCACGGTATTCAGGGCAGTCCGTCAGGTGCTTCTCCAGTCTGGCAGACTCGGCCGCTTCGAGCTGACCGGCGGCATACAGGGGAATTTGATCGGGATAATGGCTCATCGCGTCTCCTCCGTGCGGCTCAACAGACCGCGCAGTTGCTGGCGGGCGTAATTCAGACGGCTTTTCACCGTTCCCAGCGGGCACTCGCATACCCGGGCGGTTTCCTGCAGGCTCATGCCCTGGTAGAACACCAACTCCAGCACCGCCTGGTGTTCGGGGGTCAGTTTTTGCAGTCCTTCACGCACCCAATCGGATTGTTCATTGGCCTGGGCCTGTTCTTCGGGCAGCGGATTTTCCGCCGGCAGGCATTCTTCCATTTCCCCGGACAGTGATTCGCTCCGCCGACGTAACGTTTTCATCGCCGTGTGGTGAACAATGCCCATCAGCCAGGCGGCTGCCCGGCCGTCGCCACGAAAACTGCCGGCTGAACTCCACACCGCCACCAGCGCGTCCTGCACCACATCTTCCGCCTGGGCCGGGTCGCCGGTCAAACGGACGGCAAAAGCGAACATGCGCTGCCCATAGACGGAATACAGCTCCTGCAGGGCAGTTTCGTCACGGCCGGCAATGCGTTGCAACAGGATCACATCCTGATCAACAGGCGCTGCTTGTGCCGGTACGCGGGTGCGGAGCAATTTCATAGATATTGTTTCTGCAGACAGACTGTCTTCCATCAGGTTCACCAGGGTCATCATTCTCAGCGTGTTTAATCACCTGTATGTACCCGTTGGAAGCAAAAAAGTTCAAATTTGATTTATGGATTGCTGTTGGAATTATAAGGTGATCCCGGCTGCGCCGGATCCATCATTCTGTTGTAGAATGGATTTTTCAGGAGGAAACCATGAACTACACCTTCACGCCCATGACCGATGAATTTGCGCGGCAGATCCTCACCTGGAAGTACGAGGGAGAGTACGCCCAGTACGATTATGAGAATGAATCCGAACATATTTTGGATACCAGCGAGTGGGGCAATACCCTGTTCGCCGTTCTGAATGAAACGGAAACTTTAATCGGCGAGCTTTCCTTTGGTTTTCTGGACGGCAGCGACGAGTGGATTTCGCAGACCAGCCTGGAAGCCGGGCAAACAGAAGGGTCTATTCTGTGGGTGGGGTTTGGACTGCGCCCTGATCTGACCGGTAAAGGTCTGGGGCTTTCATTTGTCAACGCCTGCACCGAATATGCGATAAAAGTTGCCCGTCAGCGTTATGCTTATCGCGGCGAGTGGGTGGGCCTGGGGGTGTTTCAGTTCAACCAGCGCGCCATCAAGGTGTACGAGCGCGCCGGGTATGTGAAGTTTTCCGAGCTGATGGCCGAAGACTGCGGCAAAATTTTGCCCGCGCAGCGCATGAAGAAGAAAATCGACGAGTGAGTCAGACTCTTCAAAAAGGCACGCCAGCCTTTTATCATGTAAAAAAAACCGCTCCGTTGAAACGAAGCGGTTTTTTCAAAATATCTGCCCGGAGATGGTTTACATCACCTGGTTTACGCCGGGAACCAGGGGGACACCCTGTGCCTGCGCGGCAGCGCTCAGGAGCGTTTCCTTCACATTGATCAGGCTCAGTAATTCAACCTTATCCGACTCGGCGGCTTTTGCAATCTTTATCGCCTCCTTACGGTCTGTTGCAAAAACAGAGGCCGCGAAATTTCCGGTGATGTATTCATTTTCACCCTCCTGCTTCTTCACCACGTAGAAAGCGATATAAAACTTCTTGTCCGAATTCTCGATAATTGAGATGCCACGAAAGTTGTTGAGGATTTCGAGAGGATTGGTCATGGGCGCTATTATAGAATTTTTTATCTTCCCAGTCAATTTCGTTTGCCTGTTTTTTTTTGCAGTGCAGCAGAAACTCTATGAAGGATACCTGCCAATGCACCCCCAGCATTTAGCCCCAAATGTCTTACCCAAAATCAGACCCCAGACGGATGGCTGCCTGCCCGCTTTTCGATAAGATGATGGCGATATCTTACACAAAGAGGAAAAAATGTATTCAAACAGCACGCCGGAATCCATGATTGAAGTCACCGACCTGCACCGCAGCCTGCCCATGGGTGGGCGTGATTTGCAGGTTTTACTCGGTCTCACCTTTACCATCCAGTCGGGCGAGTGGGTCGCGCTCACCGGGCCGTCCGGCTCAGGGAAATCCACTTTGCTGGGCCTGCTGGGCGGTATCGACCGGCCGTCCAGCGGAACCGTGCGCGTCGACGGGGTGGATCTCGGCAAATTGTCCGAATCCAAACTGGCGCGTCTGCGTAACGAGAAAATAGGCATCATCTTTCAGGCTTTTTACCTGATCCAGAGCATGACCGCGCTTGAAAATGTGGCGGCCCCGCTGTACATTGGCCCCGAACGCAGGCACGCCCTCAACCTGGCTAAAAGCATGCTGGAACAGGTGGGCCTGGGCGAGCGCATGAACCATCTGCCCAATCAGCTTTCGGGCGGCGAGCAGCAGCGTGTGGCCATCGCCCGCGCCCTGGTGGGTGGACCGCGTATCCTGCTGGCCGATGAACCCACCGGCAACCTCGACAGCGCCTCCAGCGCGCAGGTGCTCCAGTTGATCCGCGAAATGCGGCGGTTGCTGCATCTGACGGTGGTCATTGTGACGCACGATCCGCGTGTGGCCAGGTGCGCAGAGCGTCAGCTCAATCTGATCGACGGCCAGTTGGTGGAACCTGCCGCTCCCCAGCCGGTGTATTCATCCGCCGGAGCGGTTCTGCCCGTGGGCATGAGGAGGTGGTAATGGGTCGCACTGCTTTCTATCTGAAAACCGCCGCGGGGCATCTGCTTCACGGCGGGCAGCGTATATTTGTGGCCATCCTATGTGTGGCCTTTGGGGTCATGTCGCTGGTAGCCATGACGTCACTTTCCAGCTCACTGGAACGTATGCTGGTTCAGAACCCTCACGATATGATAGGAGCTGATATCAGCATGGATCGGTCGGCGGAAGATTTTATTCTGCCGGAGCATATTGCCGCGCTGGATGAACTGGTACAGCAGGGCCTGCTGGAAAAATACACCTCACTGGCTTATACCTCCACGCTGGCTTTTCATCTGCCGGATTCGGGTGAACTGAACTTTATCAGCGCAGGTATGGGCATCACGGCAGACGAGTACCCGCCCATCGGCGAACTGGTGCTTGAAGATGCTGACAGCCCGGCGCTGTCGGTATTGTTGAGCGATCTGGGTGATATCATGATCAGCCGCGATCTGGCCATGCAGTACCACCTGGCCGCCGGAGATACCATCATCCTGTCTGATTTGAATTCCGGTGCGCCGGTGGAAGCTCATATCCGCGGCATCATCGTAGATACACCCAATCACAAGGGTGACAAAATATACTATTCGCTGGCTACCGCGCAGGCTCTGGCCGGCAGTGATCGCATCTTGAATACCGTTCTGGCAACCACTCAAAAACCGGAAAAAGCCGAGGCGGCATTGGACTCGCAGGGCTGGCGTGTTTATCTGGCTGAAAAGCTGGCCTCGCAGGAGAAAGCTACCCAGGATCTGTTTGCCACCATGCTGAACGGAGCCGGTGTGCTGGGTCTGCTGGTGAGCGGGGTAGGGATCGCCAATACCATGCAGGTGCTCATGCGCCGGCGTCAACGCGAACTGGCTGTCTGGAAAAGCATGGGTTATCAGAACGG
>DAISXR010000015.1:34585-45184 GCA_036825755.1 Anaerolineaceae bacterium | reverse complement strand
GTCAGCCCGGTGTCTCTGCTGCGCGGTGAGCGCATCAGCGCCGATAAAATGCCGGTATTCCAGTCACTGCTGCTGATCGGCGTGCTGGCGGTACCGTTTACCGCCCTGATCGGGTTGATCATGGGTTCAACCGGTAAAGCCATTCTCACCCTGGCGGCTGCCATGGCGGGTCTGGTGGGGTTGGGGGGCGCGTTTGGCGCATTATTATGGGTGATCATCCGGGTTCTGCCCCGGCGGGGTTTCCCCATGCTCAGCATGGCGCGCAGCAGTCTCAAACAGCGCGGCCTGGCTCCGGTATTCGCTTTAATCGCCCTGTTTATCGGGGTGGTGGCGATCACCCTCTCCACGGTGGTGACGCAAAACGCCGCCAAAGTGATTGAAAATGTCACCATGGATCTGCAGGGCAGCAATCTGTCCATCGTGGCGCCGGCCGATCAGGCCGATGAAATCGCGGCCGCGCTGGCAGATCAGCCGGTGGAAAGCAGTGAGCCGGGCTACAACACCTGGGTAAAAAGCATCCGCCAGAGCGGTCAACCGGATGAAACCTTCGCGCCCCTGCTTAAGGCCCGTAACGATGCAAACGGTTATGTGATTACAGGCGCTCCGTGGGGCAGTCAGCCCGATGGCGTGTATTTATCTTCCTGGGTGGGCATCCCGGAAGGCACCAGGCTGGAGATCACCACCTGGGATGGCGTTGTCCACAAGGTGACGGTAGCGGGCAGTTTCCAAATGGATGTGGAAAACATGGTTGGATACGAACTGGGCGTGCTGATGCCGGTTGAGTTGAGCCAATCTATGACCGCGCCGGATCAGGTGGAGTACGCGGTACGCATCCAGCCCAAACATCTTTCAGCCGCGGCGCGTGAGTTAGGCGAAACCCTCAAACAGGCCACGGTGATCAACCTGGTGGCCTACGCAGCGCGTTTCTCCAACTCATACCGCAACCTGTTCCTGTTTGCCGTCAGCATGGCGAGCCTGGCTTTTCTGGCCGGCATGCTGCTGATGGCCAACTCGGTCAGTCTGAGTGTGCATGACCGCCGCTTTGAGATCGGTGTGCTGAAGGCCATGGGATACTCGTTCAAACATATCCTCGGATCCTTGATGGTAGAATATGCGTTAATTGCCCTACTGGCAGCAGGGACGGGTCTGGTGGTGGTTAAATTATTCCTCATGATTATGAGTGCGCAAAATGAGGTGATGGGTTCGCTGATGGTGCTCACACCTGAGGCAGCCGCGGCAGTGGGGTTACTGTGCCTGGGGTTGACCCTGGCATCCATCCTGGCCGTGGCATGGAAATCCGTCCGTGTGCCGGCGGTGGTGGTATTGAGCGACCGGGAATAGGCGAAAGAGTCATGAAGTTTATTTTTGGCGGTTTGCGCGGAAAGTTAATTCTCACCTATACACTGGTGACGGTGCTGGCCATGATGGCGCTGGAAGCTATGGTCCTGCTGTTGTTCCTCGGGTTTTCGGTGCTCAACAAGACCGATCAGCGGCAGTATTTGGACGATGTGATGTACGTGCTGTATCCGCGCGCCAGTGAATATTTGCAGCCCGGCCGTGAAGATCTGACCGGGCTGCAGGAGTGGCTGGATGGCGTATGGGAATCAGGCTACGCCAGCCAGCCTGCCATGAACGCCTTCGACAGCCCGGCCGCGGCCATCACACCCGGCAGCACACTGCTGGTGCTGGACCCCAAGCTCAAGGTGATTGCCCAGTCGCCCGCGGCGGATGAAAACCTGGTGGGGCGCGCATACCCCGTGGATGACGAAGCGCTGCGAGCCATTTTGAACCGATCACTGGATGGCGAGACCGATTCAATCCGCTTATCCTTCAAAATCGAGCATGGCAGGACGCGCCTGGCAGTGCCCATTTTCAAAGAGGACGTGACCTCCAAAGTGGTGGGTGTGATTCTGGTGACCGTGGAGCCTGTATCGCCGGTTTTGCTGAGCGCGCTGGCGGTTTATCTGGGCGCTATCGTAGGCACCGGTTTATTCCTGTTGGTGTTGGTGGCGCCGTTTGGCGCCTTGTTTGGTTTGGTGGCATCAGGCGGGCTTACCAAACGGCTCACCCGTCTGGCTCGCGCGGCTGACGAATGGAGCGACGGGCATTTTGTCACGCTGCCTGAGGACCGCTCGAGGGATGAAATCGGCGTGCTGGCCACACGCATGCGGCACATGGCCGAACGGATCCAGAATCTGCTGCATGCCCAGCAGGAACTTGGGGTGATGGAAGAACGCAACCGCCTGGCCCGCGATCTGCATGATACGGTCAAGCAGCAGAGCTTTGCCACCTATATGCAAATCCGCGCAGCCCGCAACCTGCTTGCCAACAACCCCGCCGAAGCGGAGAGGCACTTGCAGGAGGCCGAGGGATTGATCCGCACCTCACAGCAGGAACTCAACCTGCTGATCACCGAACTTCGCCCGGCCGAGCTTGAATCGCAGGGGCTGCAAGGAGCGCTGCAGGCTTACGCCGCTTCGTGGTACCAGCATACCCGTATCCCGGTCAATATCAATTCAAACAGCGAACGACGTTTACCCCTGGCGGTGGAACAGGCGCTCTTCCGCGTCACCCAGGAGGCGCTCTCCAATGTGGCCCGCCACAGCCGCGCCACGTCTGTCAACATCTCGCTTGATTTTACGGTGACACATGTGCGGCTGGAGGTGGACGATAACGGAATTGGGTTTGATCTGCAGCAGGTGGCCGGGCGCGGTTTTGGCCTGGAAAGCATGCAGGAACGTGTGAGTGAATTGGGCGGTAAACTGGAGATTAAGTCACAAACAGATGAGGGTACACGGGTGGTGGTCTCTCTGCCCATCCTCAAAAAAGGATAACGGTTGCATGGAAACAGAAAAAATCAGTGTGCTGCTGGTGGATGATCACAACATGGTGCGTATGGGCCTCAGGGCATACATCGATACCCTTCCCGACATTGAGGTGATTGGAGAAGCCGGCAACGGGGTGCAAGCGCTGCGCCTGGTGGGCGACCTGGCCCCGGATGTGGTGCTGATGGATTTGCTGATGCCCGAGATGGACGGCGTGGAGGCCACCCGCCAGTTGAAGAAGATCAGCCCCTCCACCCAGGTGATTGTGCTGACCTCTTTCCACGAGGATGAGCATATCTTCCCGGCCATCCGCGCCGGGGCTCTGTCGTATGTGCTGAAGGATATCGACCCTGATGATCTGGCTGAAACCATCCGGCGGGCGCGCGCCGGTGAAGCGGTGTTGAACCCACGTGTGGCGGCTCGCATGGTGAAGGAAATCAGCGGCGCCCGTCAGCAGGATGTGAATCCCTTTCAGGAGCTGACCGAGCGCGAGATGGATGTGCTGAGGCAGGTGGCGGCCGGTAAGAATAACCGCGAAATCGCCGAGGTGCTTTCCATCAGCGAAAAGACGGTCAAGACCCATATCACCAATATTTTGAGCAAGCTGCACCTGGCCGACCGCACGCAGGCGGCGGTGTATGCCTGGCAGGAGGGATTTGTCCGCCGAAACCGACCCGGCGGGTAATGCCCCTGTCAGCGCGGCCATCCGATTGGATATAATGTCAGACAGGAGCGCGTGCTTTGACGCGCGCTTGATCGGAAGCGCGCAGGATTGTATACCGGTCGTCGCGCCGGACAGGGGGGATAAATGACGAAGGTGATTCTTCATGAGGATTGCGGAAACTCGCCTAAAAATTTGTTGCTGCAGCAGATGACCATCGCCATGACGGCCGCAGACGATCAATTTTTCAGCGATTGCACCGCCGAAGACCTGACCTGGAACCAGGTGGGCGGGTCGCTGGTGAAAGGACAGGCCCAGGTGATGGAGCGGCTGCAGCGCGCTCTGCAGGACGACCGGGTGCTGGAATTGACCATCGACCATGTGGTCAACCATGGAAAAGCCGGCGCGGTGGATGGCACGGCCAAAACGGATGGCGGCCGCGTTCTGGCGTACTGCAATGTGTATGAGTTTGATTCGGCCAAAGGGGCCAAAATCAGCGTTGTTACCTCGTATGTGATTGAACTGCCAGACAACGCTCTTTCATCCTGACTTAATTTTTAATCCCGTTTCACCAATCGACATTTTCATCATCTGGCATACTGCTTGCAGAGCAGGGGGTTGTCTGTACCTTCTGAGGTGCAGACGGTTCAATGACGTTAATTGGACAGGCTCACATCCTTCTTTCAGGAGTTGAACGATGGAACAAACTGACAGCACATATGCTGAAAGCACACGAACTGATGGCGTACCCGCCACAGATGACTTACCCGCCACAGATGACTTACCCGCCGCGGATGATTTATCCGCCGCGGATGGTTTGGATGCTCAAAGCAGCACTTTTCCCCATGATTTTCCTCTCGCAGCGACAGGCGGACAGCCTAACGCGTTGATCACCGAGCAAATCATCAGGTCGAACCTGGAAAACCTGAAACTGGAGCAAAACCTGGCGCTGGGGATCATCGGCGGTGCACTGGGCGGGATCATAGGAGCCGTGTTATGGGTGGCTATCACCCTGCTCACCAAATATCAGATCGGGTGGATGGCGGTGGGGGTGGGATTTCTGGTAGGCCTGGGGATCCGGCTGCTGGGCCGCGGTCTGGATAAAGTTTATGCCTTCCTGGGCGCCGGCATCGCCCTGGCGAGTGTTTTGCTGGGCAATTTTCTGGTTTCCATGGCCATGCTGGCTGACGCGGCCGGGATGAGCTATGTGGAAGTCTTCTTCCAGTTCAACTACGCATACACATTTGATTTAATGAAGGAAACCTTCTCCGTCATGGATCTGCTTTTCTATGCCCTGGCGGTGATCACGGCTTACTCGAACAGCCACCGCAAGGTGACCAAAGAATTGCTGCTGCAGGGCGCCGTCACCAAAGCCTGAGCGAAACGGATCAACCCGGTATAATTGTTTGCGGAAGTTGGCATAAAGTTTTGATTTCAGGAGACACGCATGAAAATGGGCAGCGCAAAACCGGTCACGGCAATCAGCATCCTCATCGTCGCGGTAGGGGTGATCCTGCTGGGCGTGTCCATTTTTCTGCAGGATTCTGTCAATATCGCGCTGCCCCTGGTATTTTTCATGCTCGGCGGTGTGTTTTATCTGCTGGTATACGCCGGCAGTGAGCGATGGCGGCTGGCCTCTGTTCTGTTTATCCCCGGCTCCTTTTTGCTTGCTTTGGGTTTGATCCTCCTGCTGAACGCGTTCACCGGGGATACAAAATCATGGGCGTATGCCTGGCTGCTGCTGATCGCGGGGCTGGGGCTGGGAGCCATCCTGGCGAGTCGCGGGCAGGCCTGGCGCCCCTGGGTGACACTGACCGGCTGGGGCATGGCCGTGTTGGGGGTCACTCTGTTTGCCGTGTTTGGGGCCATCGCCGGCGGACTGTTCATTAAAATCGCGGCGCCTTTGCTGATTATTCTGGGCGGGGCGGCTTTTTACTGCCTGCGGCTTGACCGGCTGTTGCCGGAACCCCTTTTGCAGAGGCTGCAGCCCAAAGCTGTCACAGAAGATACTGCTCAGGAGACGGATCCCATCCCGGCTGAACTGGCTGACCCGTTGAGCGCGAGAGAGCTTGAAGTGCTCTGTCTGGTGGATGAAGGGCTGTCCAACCAGCAGATCGCGATTCGCCTGAGCGTGGCGCCCAGTACTGTGAAGACGCATATCAACAATTTGTACAGCAAACTGGATGTTCAAACGCGCGTGCAGGCCATCCGGCGGGCGCATGAATTGAACCTGTTAAATCGATAGACCTTCACTCACGTCGCTATTTCGACACCATTATTTTCGGCCGTTTCCCTGTGTTTCAGATGGGAAACGACCTTTTTGCGTCTCTCCACCCCCTCTCCACCCCCCTTTTCCACCTTTGCGCCGATGACTTTCCACCCTCCGGCGTGCTATAGAAAAAGACAGCAAGTTCACTTTTGAAACAAACGGATAAAAAAATGGAAATTCAAAATGTTGGAAAAACGTATGTCATTACCGGAGCCACCTCGGGGATCGGGCAGGCCGCCGCTGAGATGCTGGTGCGTTCAGGCGCATCCATCATCGGGGTGGGCCGTTCGTTAGGGCGCTGCCGCCTGGAGCAGGCGCGTCTAGCGCGTCTGAACCCTCAAGGCAAGGTGGCCTTTCTGACCGCTGACCTGAGCCTGCAAGCCGATGTGCGCCGGCTGGCGCATGATATAGAAGATCAACTGGAAGCATGGAACCTGACGGCTCTGGATGGGCTGCTGAACAATGCAGGCACCTTCACATACTGGATGAAACTGACCCCGGATGGGTTTGAAACCCAGTGGGCGGTCAACCACCTTGCACCGTTTTTACTCACCCGGCAGGTTTTGCCGTTGCTGCAGGCCGCTCCGTGGGCGCGGATTGTCACCGTCAGTTCTGGTTCGCATTACGGCGCCCATCTCAACTGGAAGGATATTCAACTTCGCAGGCGTTACAACGGTTTGAGGGCTTATGGTAGTACCAAACTGGCCAATGTGCTGTTCACGCAGGAGATCAACCGCCTTTTGGGTGAAAAATCAACCGTGCGAGCATTTGCCGCTGACCCCGGTTTGGTACAAACCGATATCGGTTTGAAGGGCAACCCCGGTTTGGTGAACTGGATCTGGAAGCTGCGCCGTTCCGGTGGGATTTCTGCCCAGGAATCGGCGCGCGGGATTGTCTATCTGTTGACCGAGGAAGGCATCCAGGGTGCGGACGATCCATACTGGAAACATGGCAAGCCCAAAAAACCTTCCCGCCGGGCAGAGGATGAGCAGGCAGCCGCCCGCCTGTGGCAGATCTCCTGCCAGATGTGCGGACTTCCCTGGCAACTCAACATCACCTCGGAGGCGGCCTATGCAAACTGAAAACCATACTACTCACACTTTGGTCGCCATTACGGGAGCAGCCGGCGGATTGGGTAGAGCATTTGCCGTGGAATGCGCCAGTCGCGGCTGGGATCTGCTCTTGATCGACGTCAACGAAACAGGACTGGAAACACTGGCAGAGGGTATTCGCCGCACCAGCGCAGTGGAGGTGCTGACGCACCCGTGCGACCTCACCGACACGGCTGCGCGTGAGGCTCTGTTTACAAGAATGCGTGCGGAATCACTGCGGTTCTGGTGCCTTATAAATGTAGCCGGGGTGGATTACGAAGGCCCCTTTTTCGAACGCACCGGTCAGCAGATCCGAACCATCGTGCGCCTGAATATCGAAGCGACCCTGGAGATGACCCGAACCCTGCTGCAATATCGTGATCCATTTGCCGCCTTCCGGGTGATCAACGTGGCCAGCCTGGCGGCATATTATCCCATGCCGGTCAAAGCTACCTACGCCGCCTCCAAACGTTTTTTGCTTGATTTTTCATTGGCCCTGCGGGAAGAAATGCGCCCCATGGGCGCCAGCGTCACGGTGTTGTGCCCGGCCGGCATGCCTACCAATCCCGAATGTGAACGCGGAATCGAAGCGCAGGGCTGGATGGGACACATCACCACACTGGATACGGGACGGGTGGCCAATGAAACCATCAACGCCGCGCTGGCGGGCAGGGCGGTGGTCATCCCTGGGTGGGTCAACCGCGGGATGCGCCTGGCCGGTGCGTTACTTCCGGCTCGCTGGATTGCCCGGTTGATCGGTAGCCGCTGGCAGTCCACCCATTGCAGGCGTGAGCAGCTTGCGCAGCCGGCGGCCCTGGCGGACAGCCGCCGTTCAGCCGGTTAGGCGGATGAATCAGCCTCACCTGTGCCGTCCGGCTTTCCGAAGCGGTACAGGTGAGTCAAAACCGCTGAGATTTGGTACAATGATTGCACCTTGATACTGGTTGAGAAAAATTCCGCCTGACAATCCGCGAAACTTGAGGATAAGTTGTTTCAGCCGAAAAGTAAATTTTATTTCTTGATTTACAGGTTCAGCCAATGTTGATGAGAGCAAACCCCATCTCGCTTAGCATACTGGGGCTGGGTATCTTAATGACCCTGCTCTCGATTTATGCATTCCAGCACACCTCCACACGTGGATCACGCATGTTCGGTCTGTTTATGGCTTCGATCACGTTGTATGTGATCGGGTACAGCATGGAGCTGGCCAGCCTGGAATTGAATACCATGCTGTTCTGGAGCAAGATCGAGTATATCGGCACCAACTCCTTCCCCAACTTGTTTCTGATGTTCGCGCTGGTATATACCGGGCGGAAAAAGTGGCTGACACGGCGCAACGTGGCCATTTTGTTTATCATCCCGGTTATTGTTCTGGCAGCCAAGTTCACCGACGAATTTCATCATCTGGTGTATGCCCACGCCTGGGCATCCAGCGGATTTATTCCGCTGCTGGGTTTCACCCCGGGGCCGGTTTACGCATTATCGGTTTATTCCTGTGTGCCTGTCATCGCAGGGATCTACCTGTTGCTCAAATACCGCGAGGAAACGCCGTTGATTTACCGGCAGCAGGCCACTGTGATTGCCCTCAGCGTCATCCCGCCGTTGTTGATCTTTATCTCCTACATCATCGGGTACAGACCATTTCCCACATTGCGCTATTTTGATACAAATGCCCTGCTGTACCCGGTGTGGGCCATAGGTATCGGCTGGGCCGTGTTTCGGTTTCGCCTGTTTGACCTGGCCCCCATTGCCCGTGAGGCGCTGATTGAGCATTTGAGTGATGGTGTGTTGGTGCTGGATGGTAACGGCCGGCTGGTGGATGTCAACCCGATGGCTGTCAAATTGATGGGATGGAAGGTCGCCCCGATAGGATTGGACGCCGCGATTATTTTTTCAGACTGGCCTGAATTACAGGCAGCCTGTAAAAGCCCTGCCATAGCGGATACCGTAAAAATGGGCATTCATCAAAAACTAGGAACAGACACTCTGTTTTTTGATCTCAGCATCACCTCGCTGTTTGACAAGCAAAAAAAAGTGATCGGCAGACTGATCGTGATTCACGATATCACCGATCTGAAACAGATGGAGAAAAGGTTACTGGATCTGTCTTTGATCGATGATTTGACCGGGCTGAACAACCGGCGAGGTTTTCTGGTACTGTCAGCCCAATTTATGGAGATGGTCAAACGCATGAGCCTGAAAGCGGCGGTGATTTTCATTGATTTGGACAACATGAAAATGATCAACGATACCTACGGGCACGCGGAGGGCGACCAGGCGCTGATTGATATCGCTGTTCTGCTGCGCCAGCATTCGCGTTCATCGGATATTCTCTCCCGTTATGGCGGCGATGAATTCATGGCCATCGGCATCGAATCGACTCCACAATCTGCCGAAACCATGCTGGCAAGACTTCAGGAAAAAATGGCAGAGTTCAACGCCGAGAGCGGTCGTAAATATCCGCTGTCGATCAGTTACGGAATTTCCCATTTTGACCATACTCACAGCAGTTCGCTGGAAAGCCTGATAAAAGAAGCCGACCAGGCCATGTACGATCAGAAACAGGCTAAGAAACAAATCCAACCAACCTTGTAAACGTTTCAGATGGTAAGGCCATAACACACCGGTAGTGGCGGTTCATGAACCGCCATTGTTTTTATCAGCATCAACGCTATCGATTGAACCGTCGAATCATTTATCTTTTTCAGACAAGAAAATGCAGGATGAGTTTGTTTTTTGAGCGCATACTGTCAATTTTGCGCTTTGGTAGGGGGCGGTTCATGAACCGCTCCAAATTTAATGAAATATTGGCTTCATTTCGACACCAAATTTCGTTCAAACCCTTGACTTTCTCGCACGGCGGTGATAAATTCATACAGTTGACTCAAATTCTTCAGAAAGGGGCGCGTTTTATGTCTAATAATGCATCGGTCTCGGTATTCAATCTGCACGCATGGGCGCGCCTGGTGAAACAGGGCTAAGGTTCTGTTTCCATCTGCCAGCTTACTGGACCACGGTTGCTCTCATGACCGTGGTTTTTGTTTTAACTTCTGAAGAGGACGTCATTTCCCCCGAAATCCCATCCCGATCAAGTTAATCACTGCACATTCAACTCATGTGTTCAGCAACAAGCCACGGAATCATACCGCGGCTTGTTGTCATATATAGGCTTTTTAAAATGAACGATTCATACAATTCGAATAATCAATCCGGTACAGGTACCGTCATGAAAAAGAGCACCGGCCACTGTTGGGTGCAAACCGACGGCGAATTATTGCTTTGCAGCACCTCATCACAACTTCGCAAGCAGATGGTATATCCCACCACCGGAAAACATCACAGCGTACAGCAGGTGATTGAGAATGACCACACCGACCCGATCGCCGTGGGTGATCAGGTACGCTTCATCCGCTCCAACGGAAACGGCATGGTGGTTGAGGTGCTTCCGCGCCGCAACCGGCTCTCACGCCGGGCGGCCTCAACCGGTACGCACGCCTTTGAACAGGTCATCGCTGCCAACATCGATCTGGTGATCCCGGTTTTCGCGGCAGCCCGCCCTGAACCCGCCTGGAACCTGCTGGATCGTAACCTGGCTTCGGCGGAATCATTGGATTTGCCGGTGCTGGTATGCCTGACCAAGGTGGATCTGGTGCTGGGGCCGGACGGTTCCCTGCCGGACGAGCTGATGGACGTCATCCGGATGTACCAGAAGATTGGCTACGAATTTGTTTTCACCAGTTCGGCCACCGGCTA
>DAISXR010000015.1:11737-34485 GCA_036825755.1 Anaerolineaceae bacterium | reverse complement strand
CTGGCGCTTTTCTTCCGCGAAATGCAGCCGTACATCGGTAAATGCAAGTTCGGTTTGAACTGTCTGCACATCGATGAACCGGGCTGCGCCGTTCGCAAGGCTGTACTGGACGGGCAGGTGGATCCACGCCGCTATCGCAGCATGGTCATCCTGCAGCAAAATGGGTGATTGAAATGAAAGAGAAAATGAAGTTTAGCACTCGACACAAGTTTGGGCTGGCACAGGAAAACCAATTCCTGTGCCGCCACTGCCGCAAATTTGTCTTTACCGGCGGTGAATTCTCGGGCGTGCGCAGCCGCAACCACTGCCCGTTCTGTTTGCATTCCCGCCATCTCGATCTGGTTGAGGCCGGCGATCGGCTTTCAGCCTGTAAGGGGGTGATGAAACCGGTGGGGCTTACGCGCAAACAAACCCGCAAGAAATATAATCCGCAGGGCGGCGAGCTGATGTTGATCCACATGTGTCAGGATTGCGGCAAACTGTCCATCAACCGGATCGCCCGGGATGATGACGCGCACCTGATCTATGAGTATTTTCAAAAATCATTCTTGCTGACCGCTGAAATGAAGCATCTGATTTACAGCCAGCAAATAGAACTGCTCGGAGAAGCGGAAGCCGATTTTGTGATTCGGCGTTTGTTTGGTCAGGGCGGCATGGGGCTGCACGAAACCTGGCAGCCGGAAGAATGGGCCAGCCTGTCTCCCAGGTTGGCCGAATATCCTGGGAGCGTTTAGGCAGGCTGCGCGTTTTCTTCCGCAATGGGATATGATACAGATCAGGGGAACAGATATTAATGCACCTATTACAGAATTTTGATAATTTTCTAACACGGCTGGCTTAAGATAACAGTAATAAAGAATTTGTCTGACAGATTGTATGAAGACAGGCACACAACATCAATTGATCTGAGGAAGGAGACGCAGATATGTTTTACAGACAGGTACCGAGTGTTTGGCAGGAAATGGACCGCTTGCAGCGCGAGATGAACCGGATGTTCCGATCAACCGACGGTGTTCAGTTGCATCCGGCGCCCAGTTTTCCGGCTCTGAACATCTGGGCCAATGAAAATGGTCAGGTGATCACGGCGGAAATCCCCGGCGTGGAACCCGAAGATCTGGATATTTCGGTAACCGGTGAAATCCTCACTTTGAGCGGCAACAGGAAACCAGAAATTGTTGGCGATGAACACACCTATCACCGCCGGGAACGTGGCTATGGACGTTTCAAACGCTCCATCCAGCTCCCGTATCCGGTGCAAGGCGACAAAATTGAGGCGAGTTTCAAAAACGGCGTGTTGAAAATTGTTTTACCCCGCGCCGAACAGGATAAACCCCGCAAGATTGTTGTGAAAAACGTATAGCAGGTAAATGTTTTACGAATGTTCTTCTAAGGATTGAGATACTTGAGAGAGATGAATTGTTGAGAGGTGTATGATGACAGATCAAACCAGCAAAGAACTGGAAGTACAGAAACAGGAAGCTCAGACCCCGGAGAAGGGTGAACGAACCCGCACGACCCCGGTGTATATTCCTCGAGCTGATATTTTTGAAACGGAAGGGCAGGTAATCGTCATTGCGGATATGCCTGGGGTAAGCGAATCTTCTGTGGATATTACTTTGGAGAAAAATACCCTGACCATCCGCGGGCAGGTTGAGCCGGAGAGTAATCCTGAGTACACATTGTCCTATGCCGAGTACGGTGTGGGTGACTATGAACGCAGCTTTGTTCTTTCGAACAAGATCGACCAGGAGCGTATCGAAGCTTCTGTAAAGAACGGCGTCTTGCGGCTGCTGCTTCCCAAACAGGAAGAGGCCAAAGCCCGCAAGATCCAGGTAAAGGCAGAATAAGAGCAACTTTTCTATCAAATGATCAGTGAAAGGAGATGAATTCCGATGACAAACAGACATATTACTCCGTGGCATCACCGGCGGGGATCAGAGCTTGATGTCCGTCGTGATACTGACCCGATCCTGAGAATGCAGCGAGAAATGAACCGTATGTTCGAGTCGTTCTTCGACAATCCATTTGGAGCCATGCGCTCCGCGGAAAATTGGGAAGGGTTTGCTCCCAACATCGACGTCTATGAGACCGATAAGGAAATCAAAATGGATGTGGAGCTGCCCGGCATGGACGAAAAGAACATCGATATCAGTTTGCACAACGGTATTCTCACCATCAGCGGCAAGCGCGAAGATGAGGAAACTCAAAAGGAAAAATCATATTACCGCCACGAACGTACATTTGGATCTTTCCGGCGCAGCATTCAATTGCCGGATGAGGTGGATGAGGATCGAATCGATGCTTCTTACAGCAAGGGCATCCTGAAGATCACTCTTCCCAAAAGCGAACAAAGTGTGACCTCTCGACGAAAAATCGAGATTAAAAAAGGGTAACCGCTGCATCGGGCTTACCAGGGGGAAATCGGCCCGTGCCTTACCTTACATGAGACCCTCCTCACAAGCGTGGGGAGGGTTTTGCATTGGGACCTCCCAGAGATAATATATACCTGCATCCTCGGGTTACTTGCTGCGATTGCGGGTGGTCACATCAAAGATCACGGCTGCGGCCAGCACAGCCCCGCGCACGATGTATTGCAGCGAAATATCGATTGTCATCAGGTTCATGCCGTTGGTCAATGACATCATCACCAGCGCGCCGATAATGGAGCCGGTCACCCGGCCTACGCCACCGGCGGAGGATACCCCGCCCACATAAGCCGCCGCGATGGCATCCAGCTCAAACAGGGTGCCGGCCGTGGTGGTGGCCGACTGCAGCCGAGAGGTAAACAGAATCCCCGATAGGGCTGATAGAAAGCCCATGGAGGCGAAAACAAAATAGATGATTCGTTTGGTGTTGATGCCGCTCAGTTCCGCGGCCTCGGGGTTACCGCCCAGCGCATAGATATGCCGCCCCAGCACGGTCTGGGTGGTGACAAAATGGTAAACGGCGGTTACCACAAAGACAATTACCAGCGTCCATGACAGGCCGCGGTATCCGGCCATGATCCAGGTGATGACTGCCAGCAACAGCGATGTGAAGATCAGTTTGCCGATAAAGAGATTCATCGGCAGGACTTCAAAGTTGTAGGTCAGCTTTTTGCGTCGGTTGACGATCTCACGCATGATAGACGCGATGATGGCGATGATCCCCAGCAGCAAAGTGAGCTTGTGCACACCCGGCAAAAAGTTGTCCAGGCCGGGTATATCCGGCACAAAGCCATTCCCGATGGCGTTGAAAATTTTGTTGGGAATGATTATGGTACCGGTGCCCATGGTGACCAGCAGGATGGCGCCGCGATAGATCAGCCAGCCGGCCAGCGAGGCGACAAAGGAAGGAATCTTGAGCTGCGCCACCAGAAACCCGGTCACCAGCCCGGCGACGGCGCCCACCGCCAGGGCAAACAAAATTGAGAGATAAACCGGCCAGCCCCACGCCACCATGGAAACGGCCGTGATGGCGCCGATAAACCCTGCCAGGAACCCCACCGAAAGATCGATATGCCGGATCACAATCACCAGCGTCATGCCCACCGCCAGCACCGCGATATAGCCGGTTTGATTGATCAGGTTGCTGATGTTACGCGAGGAGATAAAGGTACCCTGGGTTGTGATGGTGAATATGGCCATGATGACGAACAAGGCGATAAACATGCCGTAGTCACGGATGTTTTCGCTGAGCACCTGTCGAAGTTGTTTCATAAACGGCATTGTCCCCCTCCTTATACTGTACCAATGGCCATTTCCATGATTTTTTCCTGCGTCGCTTCAGCAGCCGGCAGTTCTCCGGATATCCGTCCCGCGGAAACCACGTAGATCCTATCGCTCATACCCAGCACCTCCGGCAGCTCAGATGAAATCATGATGATACTCATGCCCTGCTCCACCAGACGGGTCATGATGGTGTAAATCTCGAATTTGGCTCCCACATCGATCCCGCGGGTGGGTTCGTCCAGGATCAAAATATCCGGTTCCACGAACAGCCACTTTCCCACCGACACCTTTTGCTGATTTCCGCCGCTCAGGTTTTCCACCTTCTGCTCAATGGTCGGGGTCTTGATATTGAGGGCAGAACGGTATTCATTGGCCACCTTGATCTCGGCATTTTCATCCACCACGCCGCGTTTGGCGATGAACCGGAGGTTAGCCAGGGTGATATTTTGCTTTACATCCTGGATCAAAATCAACCCGTTGCCCTTGCGGTCTTCGGTGACGTACGCAATATGCGCATCGATGGCATCCTGGGGGTGCCTGAGCATTATCTGTCTGCCCTTAACAAACAAATCGCCGGCCAGCTTGAAACCGGTCGGGTTGCCAAATATGCTCAAAGCCAGTTCGGTGCGGCCGGAGCCCATCAACCCGGCAAAACCAACAATCTCGCCTTTTTTGATATGGAAATTGACGTCTTTCAGGATCTGGCGGCCAATTTTGGGGTTATACGCGCTCCAATTTTTTACCTCCAGCACCACTTCATCGGAAATCTTGTGTTCGCGGGGCGGATAGATATTGTTAATTTCGCGGCCCACCATGTATTTGATCAGCACGTTTTCGTTTACTTCATCCCGGCCGGCATCCAATGTGCGAATGGTTTTTCCATCGCGCAAAACAGTCACCATATCGGCGATGGAGATCACCTCTTTCAACTTATGCGAGATCAGCACGGAGGTGACCCCCTGCGTTTTGAGATCGCGGATCAGTTTGAGCAAATTTTCGCTGTCATTCTCATTTAAGGAAGCGGTTGGTTCATCGAGGATCAACAATCTCACATCTTTGCTGAGCGCCTTGGCGATCTCCACCAGTTGCTGGCGGCCCACACTCAGCTCTTTGACCTTTGTGACAGGGTTGATATCCAGCTTCACTTTTTTGAGCATATCCGCGGCACTGCGGATGGTTTCATTCCAATCAATGATCCCGTTTCGCTGGATTTCGTGCCCCAGATAGATATTTTCGTAAACGGTCAGCTCCGGTACCAGCGCCAATTCCTGGTAGATAATGGCGATCCCGGCTTTTTCACTGTCATGAATCCCTTTGAATTTTTGTATATTTCCCTGGAACAGAATTTCTCCGTCATAGCTTCCGGCAGGATAGACGCCACTTAAGACCTTCATCAGTGTCGATTTGCCGGCGCCGTTTTCACCCACCAGGCAGTGGATTTCATTCTCTTTCACCTGAAAGCTGACATCATCCAGCGCTCTCACCCCTGGAAATTCTTTGGTGATGTGTTTCATTTCGAGGATGGGCGGTTGCATGTCACCTCCTCCTGATTTTGAGGGGATGGTGATGGAAGGAATGCCCTTCATCACCATCCCCTGGATGGCCCGATTTGATTTACTCGAGGCCGGTGAATTGCGAGGCTTCGTAGTAGCCTGAGTCGATGATGGCTTCCTTGACGTTATCTTTGTCCACCGTGATCACCTCGGAAGGTTTGGCGGGCACGTCGATCACGTTATTGTTATAAGAGGCGGTTTGCTCGGGCGTTCCGCCTTCCAGCATGGTGATGGCTGCCGCGATGGCGTCATTGACCAGCGTGCGTACGTCCTTCAGCACGGTCATCGACTGTTTGCCATCGATGATGTATTGGATCGAGGCCACTTCGGCATCCTGGCCGGTGACCACATAGCTGGTCACATCGGTATCGGCGGCAAAGGCATCGGCGATGGAACGCGCGGTTCCGTCATTGGGCGCCAGAATAAACACATCCCCTTTGTCTGCAGCAGACGCGGAGGTTAGGTTGGCTTCGGCCAGGTTTTTGGCGGTGTTGAAATCCCAGTTGGTGGTCACCTGCCCGATAATTCCGGCCATTTCATCACGGGTCAGCTCGGCTTTATCCTGCAACGCCACTGCCTCGGATGAGTTCTTAATCACAAAAGTACCGTCGGCAATCTTGGGCTGTAAAACACTCCAGGCGCCCTCAAAGAAGAGGAAGGCGTTGTTGTCAGAGGATGCGCCGGCATACAGATACAGCGGCAGACCGGTACCGGTGACCTTGTCGACCAGATACTGGGCCTGGGCTTTACCCACGGCGACGCTGTCAAAGGTGACATAATAATCGACCGCATCGGTATCCAGAATCAGACGGTCATACGAAATCACTTTTACACCGGCATTGCGTGCCTCCTCGGCTGCCGCTGCTGCCGCTGCCCCATCCTGCGGGCAGATGATGAGCACCTGGATGCCCTGCGTGATCAGCGATTCAACATTTTGTTTCTCGGTGGCCGATGAACCCTGTGAGAACAAAATCTCCGCGTTGTAGCCCGCCTGGGTCAATGCGTCTCGAAAACGAGTCTCATCCTGGATCCAGCGCGGTTCATCACGGGTGGGGAGTACAATGCCCACCGAAAACTCGCCGGCGGCCGGAACAGTGCCTTCACCGGTGGCAACGGCCTCGGTGGTCACTGGTTCAGTCGTCATCGGGGTTTCCTGCTGCATAGGGGTGGCGTTTTCTGTCGCCGGGGCTTCAGTCGCCGTGGTCTGACAGGCCGCCAGGGCCATTGTGAGAACCATGATCAGGGCGATCAACGAATAAAATTTTTTCGACATTTAATCCTCCAAAGTTTCAACTAATATTTTTCCGGTTGTAATGATTGAATTTTCTTTCGCAGTACTTCTTCACCTCCTGTAAGCGAGCGGGATGATCGGACGCACAAAACCTTGCCAGGTACCATAACGAAGAGATGATGAAACCCGAACAAAATCTGTGCAGCACCCCCGTTGCGGCATATTAAGTAAAAATGGGCAAAATAGTCAGGATATCGAGCATCAATTCTTGCTGCCCTGCGCAGCAGAAGAAATCTCTGCTGCGTTCATATCCCCCTCATGCAATTCATTAAACCCGATGTAAGGGTAATCAACAAGCCGTCAATCCTGATTGGATGACTTTTCCCGGAATAGACACCCAACCGAGACGTGTAAGGGACACTTATGACTCATCCGCAGATTTTATTGACATCTTGACAGGTCTTTCTGACGCGATATAAGATACGGCAGGAACCCATACCCCATGAAAATGAATTTAAAAGCTCTCCTGCTGTTTGTTTTTTTCCTGCTCGCCTCATGCGCCCCCGCGCCGCTGAATGCGAGGTCGTCCACCTATGACGCGGCTGCCAGCCCGGAAGGGGTGGCGGAAACCTCTGCGCCGGTAACCCCCACCGATACCGCCCGGCCGACCTCAGATCCGGAATTGAACTTTCCGCCCGAGGTGGAGGAGTATGTTCACCGGCTGGTGGATGACCATAAAGTACCCGGCATCTCAATCGGCTGGCTGACGCCGGAAGGCACTTACTTCCTCAACTACGGCACCGTCACCTGGGACAGCGACCAGAAAATCGACGAGCACACCTTGTTTGAGATTGGTTCGATCACCAAGGTGTTTACCGCAACCCTGCTGGCCAACGCCGTTGAAGAAGGACTGGTAACCCTGGACACTCCCGCTCAGGAACTGGCCCCTGAAGGCGTGACCCTGCCTGTCTATGCAGTGGACCGGGGTATGACCCTGCGCGATATCGCCTCGCAGCGTTCCGGTCTGCCGCGCATGCCCAGCAACTACAACCCCGCTGAAACGCTCAACCCCTACGCCGACTATACCCCCGAGCTGATGTACGAATATCTCGACGGTCTCAAGCTGGGCCGTAAACCCGGCAGCGAATACGAGTATTCCAATCTGGGCTTTATGCTGCTGGGCGATTTGCTGGAACGGGCTTATGACCGTCCGTATGATGAGCTGGTAGGTGAGATCATCACCGGCCCGCTGGGGATGCCGGACACCGTGCTCACCCTCACGGATGAACAGCAAACTCGCCTGGCGCAGGCTCACAGCGGCCCTTACCCGGTGCAGTCATGGGATTTTGCGCTTCCCGCGGTGGGAGCCCTGCGGTCCACCACCGCCGATATGCTAAAATTTCTGGCGGCCAATGTGAGCCCCGCCGATGACCAGTTGGGTCGCTCGATGCTGATGATCCGCTCCGAATGTTACCCCACCGGCACCGATTTTGTGGATGTGTGCCTGGGGATTCACACCTATGACCGTTTCAGTAAATTTATGTACCAGCATGACGGTCAGACCGGCGGTTATCACAGTTTTTCGGCCTTCAGCCCGGAAGACGGAACGGCGGTCATTGTTCTGGCGAACAGCAATGAGGATATCGGCGCCATCGGCCTGCGCCTGATGGACCCGCAGGTGCCGCTGCCGAATCTGGATTGAGGGATTGGGGTAACCAACCTGGTAAATTGAACCGGCCTGCTGTCAGGCCGGTTTTTTGATTTCAACAGTGAATGAAACAGGCAATTCGCCTGTATTTGCAGTGTGGTGCGTTTAAAAACCGAACACACCCTACCTGATTTGTTCATAAACAAATGGCTGGTTCTTTACGGGTTTTTGTCTGGAAATACTGCTACTGCTTCGAGCATGATTTGCCGGTCGATCAGCCCCAAGGGATGCCCGGTTTCGTCTGCAACCACCATCCATTTGCGCGAGTTATTCAGCATGGTTTTCAGCGCATCCAGCACCGGCATCTCCGGCGGAACCAAAAGCACCCCGGCTGACATGAGATCTCTGGCCGTTTCACTGCCGGTCGGTGGTTTGCCCAAATTGCGCAATGCGTTGAGAATACCGCGCCGGTTTGAGGGCTGGACACGGGCTACCACATCGGCGTCACTGATCAACCCGACCGCTTTACCCTGTTCATCCACCACAATCAGGCGATGGGATGCATTCTGCAAAAACTTGTCGATGACGGTACCCAACCCGTCTTCCTGGCTTGCAGTGGGGATGGCCGTAGTCATCACATCGGCGGCCGTTCTGACTGCTCCCGGTAGAGGAGAAGGCAGGAGTGATGAAAAAGGAGAATCGGCGACCTGTTTGAGGATATCCAGGCGTGCGAGCACCCCGGTCAGCTTGCCATCCGTATCGGTGACCGGCAGTCTTTTGAGACCCAATTTCACCATTTGCGCCGTTGCCGCGCCAAGCGAATCGTTCTCCTTTACCGTTACCACGGGGTGCATCATCACATCTCTTGCGGTCAGAGGAAGAGTGGCTAGAGGACGTGTTTCAGTTTCCAGTTCTCCGGCCTCCATCCGGATGGCGACGGAAAGCCGTTGACTGAGTCCAGCTCGTTCCAGCAGATCTTCATCCGTCACAATCCCAATCACCCGTCTCTGCTCGTCGATGACGGGAACCGCCTTCACTCGCCGCTGAATCATGATTTTCCAGGCTTCCTGAATGGACATGTCGGGTAGTAACGTCACCACGTCGCGGGTCATCACCTCGGAAACCAGCCGGTCGGCAGGTAGCGGGTTCAGAAAGCGGTGGGTGTATTTGATGATCTCTACATCCTCCAGCGTGATGAGCCCCTCGCGTACCATGGGATAGATCAGGTGGATCACTTTGGACAGGTTTTCTTCCGTATCCACGGTTTCGATGACAACCGGCAGATCGGCTGACATCACCTCAAGGCGAAATGTGTGAATCACCGAATGCGCGCCAAACCCGGCAATACCGCGGAATACCGTCGCCCCGGCGATACCGTTTTCACGCAGCAGATTGAGAATGGCCATTTCTAGCGAACTGCCGCGCCAGCGATCCTGTTCGCCAATATAGATTCGCAGTCTTTTTGCGTGTTTTTGCAGGGATGTTTCAGGCATGGGTGCTCCCTCCTGAATCTATTATATGAGTTTCCCCAAAGTCATGCCGGCCGCCGCGGCTAAAATACCCAAAACGGCGCTGCCGATCAGATTGGTCAGACCGGGCAGCCACTGCCCGCCCAACAGCATATTCAGACTTTCAAAGGTATAGGTTGAAAAAGTGGTATAGGAACCAAAGAACCCAATGGCAATCAGCAGGCGCCAGCGGGGATCCAGAGCCAGTTTTTCGGTTGCCAGAGTCAGAAAGAACCCTAACAGCAGGCTTCCAGTCAGGTTGATAATCAGCGTTCCATACGGAAACCCGCTGCCCAGTTTTCTGGCAGCCCAGTCACTGATCCAGAAACGCGTGTTGGCGCCTAGTACGGCTCCCAAAGAGATGATCAGAAATTTTTCCATGCGTATCCGGTTACTGCGGTTCTCCTCCACGAAGATAAAAAAAAGAACCCCTGCACAATGAAATATTGGCAGAGGCTATCAGCACACAGGCGGTTTGGATAAGCGAGCCTCATCGCTCGCCATGTATTGTAAAGGCGCAGAACAGCCACGTCAAGCCAATGATAAGAGATTGTCAGCCCAATGCAGTATTGTCTCTTTTAATCACAGGGGTGAGGTATGTCTAAAAACGAAGGCGCTCTACCAAAAAATTGAAAATGAATTCACCCAAACATATCCGATTTTTGTGGTATACTACACGCCGCTCCGAAAACGGAGACTTTAAAATTAAATAGTTTTGATTATTCCAATACGCGGCCCTACCCGGAATGGGAGGGCCCTTTTCATGAAACAGTCTTGTTTCCCTCGGGGTGAGGGGTTTCCGCAAGGAAACGCCAGACTGTGCTAACGGGCGGTTTCGCCCACTCCTCCATGAAATTTGACCTGACAGGTTAATAACGCGCAGCGGGGTTGTCAAAACGAAAAGGGATTAAATGACAACCGAATTTTCCCAATTCGATCTGCATCCTTCGTTGATGCAGGCCCTGGACGAGTGCGGCTATGACGCACCCACGCCCATCCAGACCGGTGTAATCCCTCTCATGCTGAGAGGAAATGATGTGTTGGGTCAGGCCCAAACCGGAACCGGCAAGACCGCCGCATTCGCTTTACCGATCCTGAATAATTTACAGGCGCGCGGCAAGGTGCAGGCTTTGGTGCTGGCTCCCACCCGCGAGCTGGCTTTACAGGTATCTGATTCGTTTACCACCTACGGTAAATTCATCGGCGCACGCATTTTAGCGGTATACGGCGGCGCATCTTACAGCCGGCAGATCCCGCAGTTGAACCGCGGTGTGGATGTGGTAGTAGGCACCCCTGGGCGTTTGATGGATTTGATCGAGCGCAAGGCGCTGGATATTTCACAGGTCCATACGGTGGTGCTGGATGAAGCCGACGAGATGCTGAGCATGGGCTTTATCGAGGATATTGAAACCATCCTCAAAGAAACCCCGTCCGAACGGCAGACAGCGCTTTTTTCAGCCACCTTCCCCAAAGAGGTTCGGCGATTGTCGGAACGCTATATGCGCAACCCGCAATCGGTCACCATTCAGCGCGAACAACCCACCGTGGCTGCGATTGAGCAACGCTACTACCTGGTCAACGCCCATGATAAACTGGCCGCATTGACCCGCCTGTTCGAGATTGAACCGGTCACCAGCGCTTTGATCTTTGTGCGCACCCGCGCGGGCACCGGCGAACTTGCCAATGAACTGACCTTGCGCGGCTTCCCCGCCGAAACATTGAACGGTGATTTAAGCCAGGAACTGCGCGAGCGTGTGCTCAACCGCTTCAGACAAAATCAAATCAAGGTACTGGTGGCTACCGATGTGGCGGCCCGCGGTCTTGATATTGATGATATCTCGCATGTCTTCAATTTCGATCTTCCGGAAGAGGATGATCTGTATGTGCACCGCATTGGCCGCACCGGCCGGGCTGGCAAAAGCGGTATCGCCATTTCATTGATCACACCGCAGGAACAGTATCGCCTGCGCCGGATTGAGAATTTTATCCATCAAAAGATCAATCGCACCGCATTGCCCACCGTGGAAGAGATTCAAAAACACCGTGACGGACAGTTGCTGGAGAAGGTGAACGTCTGGCTCAAACGCGGACGCGCCCAGCGCGAACGCGACATGATCGATGAACTGGTCAACAGCGGATATGACATCCTGGATGTTGCAGCCGCAGCGCTCAAGGTGGCCCGCTCCGAAGAAAAGCAGCGCCCGATTGCCGCGCTGAGTGTGGTGCAGGAACAGCCGGAACGAAAAACCCGCCCGGTCAGCAAATATGCTGAAATGCGCGCCGAACGGCGTGGCGAGCGACGTCCCGCGCAGCATGCGGACCAGCGCGCTGACCAGCGTACCGGACAGCGCAGCGAACGGTACAGCGAGCGCAGCCAATCAGAGGCCAACCGGTACGGAGCTGAACGGCGCAAACCCGCCGGATCGGCGCATACGCATGGATATTCGCAGAACGGGTCTGCCGGGGGGCATGCCTCGCATGAAGCCGGGATGATCCGTCTGAGCCTGGGACTTGGCCGTAAACATGGTGTCAAACCCAATGAAGTGGTCTCCTCCATCGCCTACTATGCTGAAATCCCTGGGTCAGCCATTGGCAAGATCCTCATCGACGAGCAGAACACGCTGGTAGACATTCCGGAAGAATTTGCTCCTCAGGCGCTGGCCAAAAGCGGTGATTACCGCATCCACAAACTGCCGGCCACATTAAAACTGGCCTGAAAGCGATCCAATAAAAACTTTGCGTGGAGCAGATGGAATACTCTGCTCCACGCTTTTTTCCGCCTCTGGTAGAATATGTCAGCCGATCGATGCGGGGAAAACGGCAAAAAATCCATATAAAACGATACGTTCCCTGTTCATAGGGTATATTCTGGATGTAATGCAGGTCGACATGTGGGAGGTTTCATGAAAACAGGTGCGTACAGAACGGCAACTTTGATGATCGTCCTGTCCATGTTCCTGTCTGTCGTTCTGACTGCCTGTTCCCTGTTTTCAAACGCGGAAGATACAGCCCGTGACCTGGCGGTGGATACGGCACTGGCTTTCTTCAACTTTGATTACCAGCATAGTGACCAATGGATGGAAACGGTCAGTGACCGCGATTATTACCAGACCATCATTCGCCCTCAGGTGGCTCCGGAATTAGTCCCCTTTTTGCAGAAATATTTCATCATCAGCACAGCCGAGTTGGCTTCGGTGGAGGAAGTTGCACGGGGAGTGAGCGAAACCGATAAAGCGGATGTGGTCATTTGGGAAATTCACCTGACCGTGAACTCCGCCTGGCCGGGGAAGAAGCCCCCTTCGCCGCTGGATAAGGCGCCGTATTCCATCCCGTGGACAGGCACGGACGAAACGGTGGCGTATGCGGTGGGGATGTACAAACTGGGGGTCTGGTCTGTAAAGCTGATCTCTCCCGACCAGATGGAAGTGATCTCAGGTAAGCTGACTGCCGGGGATGCCGCCAGTGCAAAGTAGATTATCCGGTTAATCGCGGGGGCGTTCCACCAGTTCAAACAACAACCCAAACGGATCGCGAAAATATAGGCCTCCGCCCGGCAGTTGGATCAAAATGCAGCCGGCGTTTTCCAGATACTGACTGGCGCCGGCCAGGTCATTCACATCGATGGATGGGATAAACAGGCGCGAAGGATCGCCGCAGTGGATATTCAACCGCAGGGCTCCGCTGTCATACTCCAGATGATCCTTCGATTTGGATACCTGTCTGAACCCCATAGTATCGCCGTAAAACTCTTCTGCTTTGGCCAGGTCGGAGATGTAGATGTTCACATCCGTATTGGTGCGGAACTGGAACGGCGAGGTTTTGATCCTTTTCGTATCGCGGTTGCCCACCTTTCGGCTTGACGGATCCTGTGACGCCATGATCACTCCTTTCCGGTGTTTACAGACGGCCGTACGGCAAACAATCTGTCAGGCATACTCAAAACAGATGCATTTGATGATACCGCGCAGTTCATCCATGGAACTGGGTTTGGTATAAAAGGCATCCACACCTTTTTCCTTGCAGTATTGAATATCCTTCTCATTGGAAGAGGTCGTCAGAACCACCACCGGCAGCGATACCAGATCCGGGTTCTCTCTGATTTCTGACAGCGCTTTTCGTCCATCCTTGTATGGCATGTTCAAATCCAGCAGCACCAGGCTGGGTAGCACAGGATTATCCTTTTTATTCTCCAAAAAGTTCATCAGTTCCACCCCATTTTGGAGAAATCGTGCACGCGTTCGATCACAAAAATGACTGAACATTTCCTGCAGAAGGAATTGATCATCAAGATCATCTTCCGCGATAAGGAAATAGGGTTTATTTTTTTCCATTACATGACTCCCGGTTGATCGAAGTTTCTGGTTTGGTGAACGGGCAGCGTTACAATGAATTTTGCCCCCTGCCCCATGACACTGTCAACGTTAATTTTTCCCCCATGTCGTTCGACAATTTTCCGGCAAATCGCCAGGCCCATTCCGTTCCCTTCATAATCCTGCCGGCTGACCAATCTTCTAAATGGTTGAAACAGGTTATCAATATGCGCGCTGTCAAACCCAATCCCGTTATCCTGTACGGTGATCCTGACAGTTTGCGGATCCGTTTTCTCTGAGTATACCCTGATCTGCGGTTGTTGATCCGGCGGCTGGAATTTCACCGCGTTGGCAATCAGGTTCTGGAACAATTGCCGGATCTGTAAAGGATCAGCTTCGATCACCGGCAGGTTTTCGGTTTCCACTTTTCCGCCGGTCCGTTCAAGCGCCTGATCCAAATCGGTGAGCACCTCGGAGACGATGGTGTTCAGATCAACCCGGGTGAACGGTTTTGCATCGGTAGAGATGCGTGAAAGATGCAGCAAACCTGTGATCATACTGCGCATGCGCGAGGCGGCGTTTCTCAGGCGGCCAAACATATCGCTTTGCCGTTCGGAGAGATTCACCGCTTCTTCCTGAATGAGATCTGTAAAAGTTTCAATCTTCCGTAAAGGTTCCTGCAGATCGTGCGAGGCTACAAAGGCAAACTCCTGCAGTTCATGGTTGCTGCGTTCCAGTTCGGCGGCGTATCGGCTCAGGGCCAGCTCTGCCTGGCGGCGCTCTGTGATATTTTCAATGGTGTTGAGATAATGCCATTTGCCGGCAATTTCCACCATCTCAACATAACAGGTGAGCACCAGCGGCTTGCCGCTTTTGTTATATGTCTGAATTTCAAAATGGCGGCTATATTTGGGCAATTCGAAGGCAAGCGGCATTCGGTCATGCCCGTCTTCCACTGATTCGTCCAGTTGAAGATCCATAGGGGTTTTACCGATCACTTCTTCGCGCGGGTATCCCATCAACTCACACCAGGCGTCATTCACCTGTACATACGGCCCGCCTTCTATTTCGAACAGTGAAATCGCAAACGGCGCGCTCTCAAACATGGAGCGGAACATATCCTCACTTAATTGAAGCGCCTCATTGTGTTTTTTGAGGATCTCTTCCGCCAGTTTGACATGTGAGATATCCGACCAGGTACTGATGGCGGCAACAATCTCGCCTTTCGAGTTGCGAACCGGGGCGGCAGTAACCGAGATGGGGATCTTTCTCTCCCGGTCGACCTCTATGACAAATTCATTGTTGTACACGGTTTCACCGAAGTGAGCGGCGCGGTATAACGGCATCTGCTCATTGGAGGGTCTTGTTTTCCCGTCCGGGAGGAACCAGCGCCAGTACAGCCGGTGCATACCGGTCGCTATGCCGGTCATGATCTCCTCGGTACTTTCCATCAGATCAGCGCCATAGCGGCTGACGCGGGAAATGACGTAATCCGGCGGGCCGCTGGTGATTGCCATGCCGGCCGGCAGGTTGGCCAGAATTGTTTCCAGCATCAAACTGCCCTCTTCGGCCTTCTTCAGCACATCCTGCAGCGCGTCTTCAGAATGTTTCAGTTCGGTAATGTCATGCCAGACAGAAACAGCTCCCCGCTGGACCCCGTTGACGATCAGCGGGGTGGCGGTTACCTGAAGGTACATCTCCTGTCCATCCCGGTTGGTGATTTCAAACGGTTCTCGAATGACAGGGGTGCCTTTCAGCGCTCGGGTGCTGGGAAGCTCTTCCAAGCTGACCGGTATACCACCGGGGTGGCGGATGTTCAGGGTCTTGTGGGTGATATCGCGGTAGGCGCCCTTCAGCTCCACGCCGTGAGCCCGGACTGCGCTGGCGTTGGAGTTGAAAATATACCCTTTCTGGTCATACACAATCACCGCGTCTTCCATGCTTTCGATGATCGCGCTCAGCTCCTGAACCCGATACTCAGCATCTTTTTTCTCTTCCCGGATCTGATGCAGCAAATCCAGGCGTTCTGCTTCGGCGCGCTTTCTCTCCGTGATATCACGGATGACGCTGATCAGCGAACGCCGGTTGTTGACGGTAACGCCCTGGGAGCTGACCTCTACCGGGAAAACCGTACCGTCTTTTTTACAGTGCAGAGTTTCAAACAGGATCCCATTTCCATCGGCCCTGGACATTTGTTCCTGAGTCATTACCCTGGTTTCGCCGGCGCGAAGATCAAAAATGGACATCGAGAGCAATTCTTCGCGGCTGAAACCATACATTTTTTCGGCAGATTGATTGGCATCCAGCAACATACCGGTTTCTTTGTCCATCACCAACAGGGCATCCCGGCTGTGATCAAACAGCAGCCGGTAGTGATCATGCTGCGAGTCGGCGTCCTGTTTCAGTCTGGTGAGTTCTGCGTTGCAGGCTGAGAGCTGATGCTCCAGCGCCGCAATTCTTTCCTGCGTATCGGAATTATCCACTGTAAATTTGTAAAGCCCCTTTGCCCCTCTGGCCAGAATTCTGGTGGTATTTAACTTGCCGGTATCCGATCATGGCGTACACTTTTTTCATTATCCCATTAACCATCTGTCAGCGCAAGCGCTATTGTTGCATAGAAAATCCGATTATTTTCCATTAAAACCAATTCCCTGTATAATCATCGCGAAGCTGTATTACGGAGCAGGTGGGTGTTGATGGGCTCTCAACATGGAACTGGCATATTCGAACGGATCTGACAATGGATAAAACAATTCGTTTGTTATTAATTGACGATGATGAAGACGAGTATTTTCTTCTGGAGGAAATGATTTCACGCACTCCCATGGAGTGGATGCGTACCGGCCTGAATGTAAAATGGATTTCAGATTACCATACAGCAGTCGACAGCCTGCATGACTGCCAGTGTGATCTGATCCTGGTCGATTACCGGCTGGGAAGCGGGGGGGAAAACGGCCTTGACTTCCTGCGCAAAGCCGTTGAAATGGGGATTAAAGTCCCCATTATCCTGTTAACAGGTCAGGGCGATTACGAGATTGATATGGCCGCCATGCAGTTGGGGGCATCGGATTACCTGGTTAAAGGCGAGCTGACCCCCATGCTGCTGGAACGCTCCATCCGCTATGCTTTGGAGCGGCAGCAGCATGAAGAAAGGATCCGCCGTTCCGAGATGGCGCTGCGAAAAGCGCAGCAGGTGGCCAAAATTGGCAGTTGGACCTGGTTCCCGGGTGAAGATCGGGTGGAGCTGTCGGATGAAATGTACAATTTGTTCAGGTTGGAAAGCAGTACTGTTGTTGAAAACTGGGAAGCGTTCGAAGAGATCGTTTTCCGTTCCCTCCATCCGGATGATCACGGCCGGATGAAGGAAGCTCTGCAGGGAGTGAGAGACGGCGGAAAACCCTACCGGTTTGAAGGTCGTTTATTGTGGGCAGACGGCGACCAGCGCGAAATATGGTCCGAAGGGGTGGAACAAATTTTGGGCAGCGATGGAAAGCCTGTCATGCTGACCGGCATCGTGCAGGATATCACCGAACGTAATAAACTGGATCGGGCCCTCATCCAGGCGGAAAAAATGGCCGGTCTGGGTACTCTTGCGGCCGGTATGGCGCATGAGATTAACACCCCTCTGCAGGTGGTCACCGGAGCATCGGAAATCATTCAAAGCAAACTTCGTGCCGGAGAGCCGCTGATTCCCGCCGATCTGGAGCGCCAGATCTCTCACATCAGCACCAACGCCTGGCGGATTGCCACCATTGTGCGGGCGCTGCTCGATTATGCACGCAGCGCTAATGAAGACAACAGCCTGTGTTCTCTCAACGATATCGTTCAGGCGACACTTCCGTTGACCGCCCGGCAGTTTTTAAACTGGTCCAATATCACCATCATCACCCGCCTCAAAGAGAATCTGCCCATGGTTCTGTGCGATTTCAACCGAATTCTGCAGGTACTGGTGAATCTGCTCAACAATTCTCGCGATGCCATGCCGCAGGGGGGCGAGATTCTCATCGAAACTGATTTTGATGAGGAAAATAACCGGGTGGTTCTGCGGGTCTGCGATACGGGAACCGGCATCCCGGACTCAATCCGGAACCGCATCTTTGATCCGTTTTTTACCAGCAAACCTACGGGAAAAGGTATTGGTCTGGGGCTGTCCATATCGACGGGCATTATTCAATCCAGCGGCGGACTGCTGGAGGTGGAAAAGACCTCGCCTTCAGGCACCACATTCAAAATTTCCTTACCTGTTTTCTTCAACCGGTAGGCAGGCTGTAAGATTTTAGGTCTGCTATCGCGTGTGGTATCAGCATGTGGCGGCACCTGATTGTTATTTCAATACGATAACACCCACTGGTGTGAGATTGACCCGCTTGTTGATATAATATTTTTAATAATCAGGTCCATGATCTTGACGACCATTGATTGTTAATCCAGGGGGTTGCATGGCGGCAGGGGGATACCAGGCCGCTGACGCAGGAATACGGGAACAGAATCATGATCGAAAAGCCTCTGCATATCGTTCTGGTGGACGATGATGAAGAAGAGTATCAAATTCTGTTGAATTTGGTCAGAAAATCTTCCCGCATGGGTGTGCTGGAAAATTCGCAATGGGATTGGATTGGTACATACAAGGAAGGCATCACGGCCTATCAGGAATGTCGTTATGATCTTTTCCTGCTTGATTATCAATTGCAGGGTTTTACCGGCCTCGATTTTTTGTGCGCGGCAGCCGACAGCCCATGTCAGGCCCCGATCATTTTTCTGACCGGGCAGGACAGCCTGGATGTAGACATGGCCGCCATGCAGTTGGGGGCATCGGATTATCTGACCAAGAGTGAGCTGTCATACCCGCTGCTGGAACGCTCCATTCGTTACGCGATGGAGCGGAAACTGGTGGAGAAAGAATTGTTTGAATTACTGCAGGAGCGCACCCGCGATTTGCAGCAGCTTGAAAAACACGCCCGTGAGTTGAGTGAACTGCACAACGCCACCACCTCTCTTCTGAAGGTGCAAAATCTCAACACCCTGATGGGGCAGATCCTCGATTCAGCCCAGGCGGCTGTGTCGTCTGCCGATCAAAGCTGGCTCCACCTCACTTACGCGCCAGAGAGCGAATTGCAAAAGCTGACCACCATTGAATTCGCAGACCGACGTGTTATCAAGGTAGACTGGAATCAGAACCCCAATCATCCGTTGTTGACGGTGACACAGGGCGAACCCCTGCTGGTAGATGACACCGAGCGGGAAATGCCGGAATACTATGCACAACAGAAGCAGACCAATCCTAAACCGATCCGGTCCTTTATCAGCGCTCCTCTGTACATGACCGGCGGCAGTTTTGGCGCGCTTTCACTGGGCTCCGTCCGCCCGCTGGCTTTTGAACCGGCGGATCTGCAACTGCTCACCAGCTTTGCCAACACGGCCACATCAGCCATACACAACGCAGTGCTGCATGCTGAACTGGAAAGCCTGGCCACGCATGATCCTTTGACCGAACAGTTGAACCGGCGGGCACTGTTTGAACAGGGCCAGAAGGAAATGGAGCGCTTTTTGCGCCTGAATCAGCCGCTTTCGGTGATTATTTTTGACGTTGACTTCTTTAAGAATATCAATGACAACTACGGACATGATATCGGTGACGAGGTGCTGCAGGCTGTGGTAAAGCGTTGCGCACACGTCATCCGGCGGGTGGATATTTTAGGACGGTACGGCGGAGATGAATTTGTGGTGATTCTGCCCGGCGCCGACCCGCAAATGGCGCTGAATATCGGCGAACGTATCCGGCGGATTGTTCATGAAGATCCCATCGAAACCCGGATGGGTTTCATTAACATCACCATCAGCCTGGGAATTGCCCAGGCGACAGATGAAACCCGCAACCTGTCCGGTTTAATCCGCTGCGCCGATCAGGCCCTGTACCAGGCCAAACAGGAAGGCCGCAACTGTGTTCGATCTACAGGTATGTCGTGCTGCGAGGATGATCAGTAACAACCTTCCAACGGGCCGGGAATTTGAACCACCTCGCCTGACTGCGAACTCTGGTAAGCCGCGTCGATGATGAGCATGTTGATCCAGCCCTCCGTTCCACCGGGCGTGGGTTTGATATTGTGCTGAATACAGCGGATGAAATAAGCCATCTGATTTTCATACATTTGCTGTACCGATTCTTCACGGCGCGGAAAAGGAAAACCTGCGTACACCATCTCAACCGGCCCGTTGGGCTGGCGCAACTTGAGCCGGGTGGGAAACACCGACCCGTATCCGCGTGATCCGTATACACCGGCAGCGGCTTCCTCGCCATACGAGAACGGCTGCCACCAACCTGCCTCCAGATGGGAGTAGGAGCCATCCTCCCAGTTGATGATCAACTCAGCCGTGTCGTCTACATCTGCATCCATGTAGTGGGTGCCGGTTCTGGCAAACACACTTTTGGGGATGGGATCTCCCAGCAAGAATCGGGCGGTATCAATCGCATGCACGCCCATATCGGCCAATGCACCGCCCCCGGCCAGTTCCTTTTGGGTAAACCAACCCGCCGGCCCCCAATCTTTGTGAATGCTGAAGCCCCGTGTGCGGATGATTTTTCCAAGACGCTGGTTGAGCACCTGCTCGCGCAGCCACTGTGTCTCTTCATGAAAACGCCAGTTATGCGCCAACATCAGCAGTGAACCGGTTTCAATGCTGGCCTGACGCATCTCATACGCCTGCGCGGCATTCATGGCGGTGGGTTTTTCCACCAGCACATGCACCCCGGCTCGCAGGGCCGCCACGGTTTGCGAGGCATGCAGCACATTGGGGGTGCTGACCACCAGCGCATCCACACCGCCATCGTCCAGCAGATCCTCCAGGTGCTCGTATGTGCGGGGAATGCTGAACTCATCGGCAAAGGTTTGCATCGATTCCGGACGGTGATTGACCACCGCAGCAAATTCTACCTGCGGCAGCAGACGGGCAGCACGAGCATGAACTTTTGAAACCCAACCGGTTCCGGCGAATGCGAGTCGAACGGCCATTAAAAACCTCCATACCAATCAGGTGTTGGTTATTCCCCCATACTCAGGTGAAATACCGATAATATTTAAGGCGAGTGACTTTATCATTACGATAATATTACTTTGGTATTATCGTTTGGTTAATATTACTGTGATAATAACATTTTGCCAGATTTCCGGGTTTTTACAAGAGGGTTAATATCGTTTTCGCGGATGAATATAGGCTTTGAAGGGGGTGCGTGGTTCCAGTGCGATCCAGTCACCGTTTTCATCCAGCCGGGTCAGCGAACGAAGCAGGTCAAAGCTGATCCAGTGCGATGCCTGCGGGCGGCGCGGGTATTCCCATAAGCCATACGGTCCCTGTACAGCCCGGATAAAATCTTTCAGGTCTTCCACCCGTTCATCCTGTAAACTCGCGCCGGTGCGCGCGCACAGATTGAGCAGCAGGGCAGGATCAAACCGGCCGAAAAAGGTGAGGTAACCGGTGAACGGCTCCAGCCCGATCCGGCGAGCTGTATCAAACCCCAGGTTGTAGCGATCATGCGTTTCACGCCCCAACAGCAGATCCAGACCGTGCCGGGCGGCCTCAGACTGACACCGCACCGGATGGTATGCCAGGCTGAGAACGGCAGCCGTGGTGTTGGAGCGGCAGCCCCAGCGTGAATGCGCCAGCCGCCGGTAACCGGCGACACCACGCAAATTTCCATCACACCAGCCGGTGGGCCAGGCGCCGTCATCCAGCCGCCGGGCCAGCAGCCATTCATAACCTCGTTCCGCGCGAGTATCTTGCGCATAGCCGCACATTGCCAGACCGGCCAGCGGGAGGGCAGTCTGCATGGGCATGCTGGACACCTCCTCACCTTCCTCTGTGGGGTAGACCGACGGCATGGGCCAACCCCCGTCCGGCTGCTGGTTGGCAAACAAGAAACGGGCCGCTTTATCCACCAGCGGGCTGTGGAAATCCAGACCCAGGGTACCCAGTTGCATTAATATGGCAGCCGCCGCCTGAATGCGCCCGCCCGGGAAGTTGCCCGGCCGCCGCTCCGGGTTCCAGCTTCCATCCGCTTCCTGAAGAATCTGTAATTCCTGGACCAGCCCTTCTTCCTGCTGCAATGCGATCAACTCCTGCACCTCTGCGTCATCGTCCGGTTTGCCAAGCAATTCACGCAGCACGCGCAGGCGCAGGCAGGGAGAGGGATCGGCCAGTAAAAGCGGGATCCAGGTCATATCGCACCTTCCGGTTTCCGCAGCAGTTCGCGCAGCCAGGGAGCGGTGGGGGTATCCAGACCCGCCACTGTGGCAGGAGTTCCGCCGGCGATCACGTGTCCACCGTCCGGGCCGCCGACCGGGCCCAACTCTACCAGCCAGTCACACGAGGCCAGCAGGTGAGGGTGATGTTCCACCACCAGCACACTGTTGCCATCCTGTACCAGTCGGTGCAGCACACCGGTGAGGCGGTGCACATCCGCCAGATGCTGGCCGATGGTGGGTTCATCGAGGATATACAGGGTTCCTTTTGAGGCGGGATGCGCCAGCTCAGCGGCAATCTTCAAACGCTGAACCTCGCCGCCTGAAAGCGCCCGCCCGGGCTGATTGAGAACCAAATACCCCAGGCCTACCTCAAGAGCCGGTTTGAGAATGCGAAGAATCTGAGCTGTCTCAACTGTGGACGGCTGTTTTTCAAACCACTGCTGTATTTCCTCCAGCGTGAGAGCGCTCAGTTCGGGCAGGGTCAATCCACCCAGCGCAACCTGCCACGCTTCAGCCTGATAGCCGGTACCCCGGCAGGTTTCACAGGG
>DAISXR010000015.1:10269-11637 GCA_036825755.1 Anaerolineaceae bacterium | reverse complement strand
GTATCGGTGATCAGCGTGCTCTTGCCAGAGCCGGAAACGCCGCATACGCCCACCAGCACGCCCAGGGGAATGCGGACACTTTGCCCTTTCAGGTTATTGGCCCGCGCCCCGGTGATTTCCATCCATCCGGCCGGCTGGCGAGGGGAACGATTATGCAAACCGGCAAACAGATCCGGGTCGCGCAGCCATCGGGCGGTGAGTGTCTGGCCCTCAAGCACCTGCGCGGCGGCGCCCTGGGCGGTGACCTGCCCGCCGCTCGCCCCGGCGGACGGTCCCATTTCGACCAGATAACCGGCCGCCTGGATGATGGACGGCTCATGCTCCACCACAATCACGGTGTTGCCTTCCCGCTGTAAAGATTGAAGCGCCTCAATCAGCGCCTGGATCTCCTGCGGGTGCAGACCACGCGAAGGTTCATCCAGCAAAACGGTCAGCGAGGTAAGCCCGCTGCCCAGCAGCCCGGCCAGGCGAATGCGTTGCGCCTCACCGGCTGACAGGGTACCTGCCACGCGATCCAGATGCAGATAGCCCAAACCCACCTGTTTCAAAAACTCGAGCCGCCGGAGGATGACCGAAAGGTTGTACAGCGCCGGGTGCCCGGCGGGGAGATCGGAGCGGATCTGATGCAGCGTCTCCGCCAGATCTACCAACGTGAGCCGGTGCAGTTGGTGAATATTTTTCCCGTTCAAATGCACTGCCAGATATTCCGGGCGTAAGCCGGTCCCGCTGCAGCGCGGACAGTCTGACGTGCGGGTGTAGGTTCCGCCCACATCCCAATCGCGGATAAACCCGTAGAAACCGGGAAACGGCTGCATCCGTTCGGTCACATGACCCTTGCGGTTCACATACCGCACCGGCATGGGCTCTGGGTCGCCAAACAGAAAAGCCTGCTGCGCCTGCGGGGTCATCTCCTGCCAGGGCGTGGAGGAGGGGTCAAACCCGTGGCGTTGCGCCAGTGCCTGCAGCATGTCGTACCCGCCGTTGTAGGGTTTGCCCAGATAGCCTTTTGGAAAAAAGCCAGGCGAGTACATGGCCCCGTTGATGAGCGGCAGTTCCGGATGGATGATCAATTTGGACGGTTCTGGCACCTGCAGGGTGCCCACGCCGTGGCATTCGCGGCAGGCAGCCCCATAGGTAGAGGAAGAAAACTGGCGCGGTTTCGCCAGCGGAGCGGCCGCGCCGCACTGCGGGCACTCCCACTGTGACGTACCGCGTTGCATGTCTGCCCCACAGGACAGGCAGGTTCGTTCGCCGGCGGAGGCCAGCACCGCGTACAAATGGTGAGAAATTTCGGTGGCCGCGCCCACGGTGGCACGCCGGTTGTACAGCCGCCGTTCCGGCGTGATGGTCACCGTCACACCCAGGCCG
>DAISXR010000015.1:6477-10169 GCA_036825755.1 Anaerolineaceae bacterium | reverse complement strand
GGGGCAGGCCCCTTCCGGCCGGTTGAAGGAGAAATGCGACGGGCTCAGCGAAAGACCGGATGATCGGCTGTGTGCGGCAAACAGGTCGCGCAAGGTATCAGAGAGCTTCGTATAGGTAGCCGGGTTGGAGCGCGGGTTGCGCCCGATAGGTTCCTGATCCACCATCACCACCTGCAAAGCGGGACCGTCCACCCTCTGACAGCCGACCGGTTGGCGGGCATTGAGCGAGGCCGCCAGCACATCTTCCACCAGGGTGCTCTTGCCGGAGCCGGATACCCCTGTCACCACGGTCAGCCTGCCGATCGGTACGGGAATATCGATATTTTTAAGATTTCGCAGGCTGGCTCCCCGTATGGTGAGGAACTGCTGCGGATCGGGGCGTGTTTCCGGGAACAGGCTGGTTTGCCTGCGGCTGAAAAAGCGACCGGTGGAGGTTTCGGCCTGCCACAGGCCGGCCGGCGTGACCTGAAACAGGATTTGTCCACCGTGGGTGCCGGCGCCGGGTCCCAGGTCAACGGCCTGGTCTGCATCCACGGCAGCCAGGCGTTCATGCTCCACAAACACCACCGGCCCGGCCAGCCTGCGGAAAACCGGAACCAGACGCCGGATATCGGCCGGGTGCTGCCCGATGGTGGGTTCATCCAGAATGTGCAGCATATCTTCCAACCGGCTGGTGAGCGCCACTGCCAGTCGCACCCGTTGGGCTTCACCGCGCGACAGGCTGGGTGACGGGCGGTCCAGCGCAATATAACCCAGCCCGGTATCCAGCAGGGCTGAAAGCCGGCGCAGGATTTCATCGTGTAAACGCCGGACCCCTGAAAACGGGGCGGGGCGTGAGAACAGCTCAAAGGCCTGTTGAACGGTGAGGGATTGCAGATCCGGAAAGCGCAAACCCTCCCAGGTGACCGCGGCCGCTTCAGGGTGCAGGCCGGTACCGGCGCAGCGGTCGCATTTTTTTCCCTGGCAGTACGGGCACGGCTGGTGAAACATCACCGGCTGCAGATCGCCAAACCAGGCGCCGCACTCACTGCACACAGGCGCCAGTGCCAGCGTCTCCACCGGTGCGGGAGGGAAATGAATTTCCACAAAATGGCTGCCCAGAGCCACCGCATCCTGCACCAGTTGGCGCGCCAGGGCGGGTTGAAGGCCCTGACCGCCGGACAGCAGACGCAGGTGAATGGTGTGAGGCTGCGCCGCGGCGAGCGGATTGCCGGTAACCGGGCTGCCGTCCACCAGCACATCCGCCGGGTCGAACCGGGTTTGCAGCAGACTCAGCAGCGTGGTATGGCTGCCCCTGGCGCGCTGCAGCAGCGGAATCCAGACCTCGCCGGTTTTTTCGCCCGCGGCGGCGCTGATCCGCTCCACCGCCTCATCCTGACTTATTAATGTAAGCGGCGCTCCACAGACTGAACAGGCGCGTTTCCCAAAACGGGCGTACAGAAGCCGGAAGAAGGGATGCAGCCCGGAGGCGCTTGCCAGTGTGGAGAGCGGGTTACGGTTGAGCAGGTTCTGGCCCACCGAAACGGCCGGCCCCAGACCGCTGATCTGGCGGACAGCAGCCGGGGCCAGCCTACCCTCCACCGCGCCCAGGTTGTAGATCTCCTCGAAGCGCCGGCGGGATTCATGGTACAGCGTATCGAACACCAGCGAAGTTTTGCCGGAGCCGGACACGCCGGTCACCACGGTGAGACCGTCCGCAAGGGTAAGATTGATATCTTTGAGGTTGTGTTCGCTGGCGCCCTGAATGACAATCGGCATACATCCTCTCCATGGAAATCCGATAGGAATAGTATAACAAAGCGGCGAAAACTGGATTGCCCAAAACGGCATGTCGTTAAGCGAAATCAAATCACTTCTTCATCAAATCTAAAAATGGTCTGGCTATACTGTGATTATTGGAAACCAGAACGGCCTGACTACAGGCACAAACAGGAAAACGATCGCTTCAGGAACGATCCCGACCCTCCAAACGCTTGAACAGACGCCTCAGTCCCTGGCATTCGACCCGTTCACAGTCCGGTACAGACTGATAAATCAGAATGCCAGGGACGCGGGACCTCCGCACTATCCTAAAAAGGCTTCTCCTTGCCGCGGTTAAGAAAACAATCATCCTCTGGTTCTTTTTCGCCTCCCCTTCACCCCGTTGAACAGCGGGGTGAAGGGTTTTTAAGGCCAGGCGCCCCTTTTGGAAAAACGAGACTATAATCATCTGCTGAACTTCATACAGGGTATGACACGGATGAAATGGGCGGAGATGGAATGAGAAGAAAAAGCCTGATTTTGTGGATCCTGCTGCCGGCGCTGCTGCTGGCAGCCTGCCAGAGCGGGGACGCTTCCGGTACAGCGCAGCCAGACAATAGCGGTTTAATAAAGGTAGTGGCCACCACCGGTATCGTGGGCGACGTGGTCTCACAGATTGGCGGCGAGTACATTGATTTGCAGGTACTGCTTCCCTCGGGAACCGATCCGCACAATTACAGCCCCACCCCTCAGGATGCCGTGATGCTTTCGGAGGCGCAGGTGATCTTCGCCAACGGAGCCGGTCTGGAGACCTTTCTGCAAAGCCTGGTTGAAAACGCCGGAGCATCCGGCCGTTTGGTGGAAGTATCCGATGGGATTCAACTGCTGGAAGCCGCCGATGAAGGCGGTCATACCGGCGAGGATTCGCATACAGGCGACCCCCATACCTGGGTTGACCCCAACAATGTAATGATCTGGGTGGACAACATTGAACAAGCTCTCAGCGAAGCGGATCCGACCCATTCAACCAATTATCAAACCAACGCGGATGCCTACCGCGCCCAACTGACCGAACTGGACGCCTGGATCCGCGAACAGGTGGCTGCCGTTCCGGAAGAAAACCGGAGCATCGTCACCGATCACATGGAGCAGGGTTACTTTGCCGATGAATACGGTTTTACGTTGATTGGCGCTCTGATCCCCGGATACAGCACACTATCCGAACCCTCCGCAAAGGATCTGGCGCAGATCGAGGATTCCATCCGCGAGCTGGGCGTGAAGGCCGTGTTTGTGGGCAACACCATCAACCCCACTTTGGCCGAACGGGTGGCTGGCGATACAGGCACACAACTGGTGCACATCTACTCCGGATCGCTCGGTCCGGCTGGCGGCGAGGCATCGACTTATCTGGATTACATGCGATATAATGTCAATGCCATCGTGGGGGCGTTGAAGTGACCTCCCAAACCGGCTGAACGGCGGATCGCATCTGGCATGGGTTTTTTACGAGAATTTCGGCAAATCAGCGAACATCTGAGCAAGCATCACGACCATCATGATGCATCGACGGCGATTCTGCGCGTACAGAATTTGTCGGTGAAGTACGAAAGCGGCTACGCACTGGATGATGTCAGCTTTGAGCTGAACGCTGCTCAGCGGCTGGCTGTGGTGGGACCCAACGGCGCCGGGAAAAGCACGCTCTTCAAGATCATCGCCGGCGTGGCGCAGGGCTATCACGGCCAGGTGACCATTTCGGGTCACGAGCCCAGCGGGCATATCTGTATCGCTTACGTGCCGCAACGCAGCCAGGTGGATTGGTCGTTTCCGGTGACGGTGGAAGATGTAGTGATGATGGGCCGCATCGGCAAGATGGGCCTGTTTCGCAACCCCACCCGCCGCGACTGGCAGCTTGTTCACAGCGCGCTGGAGACGGTGGGGATCACCCCGCTGGC
>DAISXR010000015.1:5173-6377 GCA_036825755.1 Anaerolineaceae bacterium | reverse complement strand
GCCTATGGCGGCCAACTGCAACTGGTTCCCACCCAGGAGGGCACCATGGCCCTGGAAGATACCTGCTGCGAGCATGACCAGGACCATGAACATGGACATGAACATGGCCATGACCCTGACAGCAGCAATCCGCGCGGCGACGAAGTGGAACCGTGATTGATTTTCTGCTGGAACCGCTTCAATACAGCTTTATGGTCCGCGGTATGCTGGCCGCCGTTCTGGTGGGGATTGTTTGTGCCGTGGTGGGCACCTATGTGGTGCTGCGCGGGATGGCTTTTTTTGGCGATGCCCTGGCGCATGCCATTCTACCGGGGATCGCGGTGGGTTATCTGGTGGGGGGCGGGGCGCGCGAACCGCTGTTCTGGTGGGCAATGATCACCGCTGTGATCAGTTCCCTGGGGATTGGAGCGATCAGCCGCAGTACGCGCATTAAAGAGGATACCGCCATCGGGATTATCTTCGCCGGTACATTCGCGCTTGGCGTGGCGCTCATCTCAACGGTACGCAATTACAGCGTGGATCTCTCCCATTTTCTGTTTGGCGATGTGTTGGGTGTACAGGGCAATGATCTGCTGCGCATTGCCATCTTTGGCGGGCTGGTTTTGCTGTTCATCCTGGCTTTCTACAAAGAGTTCATGGTGCTTTCGTTTGATTCCATTCTGGCATCCACCCTGCGCCTGCCGGTGCGCCTGCTGGAGACCCTGCTGTTGGTTCTGATCGCGGTGACGATTGTAGTTTCCCTTCAAACGGTTGGGGTGGCGCTGATGGTCGCCATGCTGGTAACGCCAGCTGCAACGGCTTATCTGCTCACCCGCCGGCTGCCGGTGATGATGGCGCTGTCCGCGTTAATCGCGTCGCTTTCCGGGGTGGTGGGGCTGTATCTTTCCTATTATCTGAGCATCGCCTCCGGCGCGGCCATCGTGCTCACCTGCACGGCCGTGTTTGGGATCGTCTGGATCACGCAATCATTTCGCAAACGCCGACAGGCCCGATAATCACGGATTGAATGAAATCGTCTCTTCCGTGGGAATGGAAGAAGCAGGAAAACAACCACCCCGGCGCTGCGCGCCACCCCTCCCAGGAGGGGAATTTGGTGGCGTGACTTCCTCTTGGGTCGCAATCTCAGTAAATACAGCCTTTTTAAATTGGATTTGTAAATTATTCCTCATCGCTGTTGTGGATTTATTCCCCTCCATCGGAGGGG
>DAISXR010000015.1:2925-5073 GCA_036825755.1 Anaerolineaceae bacterium | reverse complement strand
CACCTTACAGTGGAAAATGATACAGGTTCGTCTCCCAGCGTACAAAACCCAACTGTTGATACAGCCGGTTGGCCGCCTCGCGAGCCGGGCGGGACGTGAGGCTGAGCGAGTCTGCGCCTACCCGCCGGGCTTCGTCAATCAACGCGCGGGTGAGCGCTTCGCCAATGCCCTGCCGGCGAAACGCTTCATCCACCACCACATCTTCAATCCATGCGTGCAGGCCGGTAGGGGTGCGGTAACAGGCCAGTGTCGCGGTGCCGGCGATCTGCCCCTCCGCGCGGGCCATGAAGATGCGACAGGTTGATGACGCGGTCATCTCTTCCAGCGCGGAGCGCGTGGGCGCCGGCAGGCTGGTGAGCTGCGGAAAGAGCCTTTCAAATGCCTTCACAACCTCATCGGTCACTTCGGTGAGCGGGTAGATCTCCATGGCTGGTTTTCGCCTTCCTTTACTGCGGATTCACCCACCGGAATGTTCCAACGATCTGTTCGAACACGGCGGTTTCGGCGGCTTCATCGAACTCCGGGGGCGGGGTGGGATAATTGGATGCGTTGGTAGAATGCAGCACAAAACCAAAGCTCACGCACGCGTTATCGCGGGCGGTTGAATAAGCCGTCCATTTGTAATAATTTCCGGCTCCGGCATCTGAGCCGCTCTGTTTGACAAATGTTAATCCTCCGATGGTCACCTCCTCGGTACCAACTGCCTCCGGCACATAGCCGGCTGCCAGAGGGCTGACACAGGTTTCAACATCGGTCAAAGTGCTTACATCCACATACTTTTCACCCAGGTTGGTGCCCGGCAGGACGCTCAAATTGAAACGTATCACATCGGTGCCCTGCTGGGTATCCATCACCGCGTCCGGCGGATACTGGAAAAAGAAGCCCAGGTTGGTATCACAGGTATAGGGCCAGTCGGGTATGGGCAGTTCGGCCGGCGGGCAGGCAGATTCACCGCCGATGCCGGGCGCCTGTGTTTCGGTTGGGATCATCACAGTTTCGGTGGGGGAGGGCGGCACGGTGGATGTGGGGGGCGGTGGTTCAGTGGGGGTGGCGGGTTGATTCGCCGGTACACAGGCAGCCAGAAGGGCTGCAATGATTAATACCATATTGAGAAATGGAATTTTTCGCATAGTAGCCTCCAAATAACCGCCGGCTTGAACTGAACGTTTAGCCGGGGGTGAAAATCAGGCTGTCAGGTAAGTTATAATACAGGGACAGGACCATGAAACGTCCGAAAGCCTGATGAAAAGTTTATTTTGCTTGAATCATTATACGTCAATTTGAAACGACCCAAAAACAAGGATCACCCTATGGAACAGGAACAACTGGTTTTCAAACCGGTCACCATTGCTGAATGGCCGGATATGCAGGCGTTGTTCACAACCACCCCTTCCTGGGGATGCTGGTGCATGTACTGGCGCGGAGATCGGTCTGCCTACAGACAACAAAAAGCGGATGGTCACAAGGAAGCCATGGAAAAAGTCATTCGGAGCGGAACCGTGCCCGGTCTGCTGGCTTACCGCGCAGGCAAACCTGTGGGATGGGTGTCGGTTGGCCCGCGCACCGATTTCAGGGCGCTGGAAAACTCGCGTGTGCTGAAACGTCTCGATGATCAGCCAGTCTGGTCGATCGTTTGCTTTCTGGCGGCAAAATTAGAGCGCGGAAAAGGTGTGCTTGCCTCCCTAATTGAGGGCGCGGTTCAGTATGCCGTTGAGCAAAATGCAGCCATCATTGAAGCTTACCCGCATATCCCCCAGGAAAACGCCAACCCGACCCTGAACGACTATATGGGCACTTTGCCCACCTTTCTGAAGCTGGGATTTGTCGAAATCGCGCGACCGTCGAAAACGCGCGCGGTGGTACGCTACTCAGTTACCAAATCAAAGGAGAACTGATGGATTCAGGGCCTCTTGCAGCGATACTATTGCTGGTCCTTATTTTGCTTAACGGATTTCTTGCTCTTTCTGAAATATCTATCGTCTCAGCCCGAAAGGGACTTTTACAAAGCCGGGCTTCAGCCGGCAGCAAACGCGATGAAACCGCCCTGGCGTTGTCCAAAGCGCCGGGGGATTTTCTTTCCACCATCCAGGTGGGGATCACGTTGGTGGGTATTCTCACCGGTGCGCTGGGCGGGGCTACCCTTGCCGA
>DAISXR010000015.1:0-2825 GCA_036825755.1 Anaerolineaceae bacterium | reverse complement strand
GTCACCGAAGAAGAAATCAAACTGCTGATTGACCAGGGGACGGAGAGTGGGGTGTTTGAGAAGGTGGAAGATGCCATTGTGGATCAGGTGTTTCGAATGGCAGATTTAAAAACACTGTCCATCACCATTCCCCGCCATGAAATCACCTGGCTGGACTTGAACGACCCCGTTGAAGAAAGTTATGCCAAAATCAGGGGCAGCAAGTATTCCCACTTTCCGGTGGCCGATGGCGACTTGGATAACCTGCTAGGGTATGTGAGCAGCAACGACCTGCTGGCGCAGCATCTGGAGGGGAAACGCATCAATTTAAAAGCGGTCATGCGGCCGCCATCCTTTGTGGCTGAAAACAGCCGCCTGTTCGATGCCTTAAAAAATTTCCGTACGTCGGGCGAGGAAATCGCGTTTGTTATCGATGAATACGGCGGCGTTCAGGGGTTGATCACCGTGCAGGATATCCTCAACGCGCTGGTGGAAGATTTGCCGGGCAATACTGAAAATCAGCGCTCGCAAATCATTGAACGCCCCGATGGCTCCTGGCTTGTGGATGGAACGCTGTCCATCCAGGAATTCCGTGAACATTTCTCGCTAGCCCTTTTGCCCGGTGAAGAAGAAGAGGCCTATCACACGGTAGGCGGATTTGTCATGTCCACCCTTGGGGAGGTGCCCAACGAGGGCGACCAGTTCGACATCCGTGGTTTGCACATTGAGGTGCTGGATATGGACCGCCGGCGCGTTGACAAGGTGCTTATCTCGCGGCCGCGGGGTGAAGACATCGAATAAATCGGCTGATATCGACAGTATAATACCTGCGAATACGCATGCAAAAAAAGCAAATTATCTCCGTCCTGGCGCTGTTAAGCGTCATATATATCATCCTGTTTTGTTTTCCCAATGCAGCTAATTCGGCTGATATCAGCATGGTGCAGGTATTTGAGGCCGATGAAGCCATGCCGCTGCCGTATGTTTTCCATATGATCGAGCCGTATGACTCGCTCAAACTGACGCTGTATAACTTCGCTTACTATAACTATTACTTCTATGGCTTTCCCTATTTTGCCTGGTCGGCGCTGGTACTTCTACCGGTGAAATGGGCCGGGCAGATTGGTAATATCCCTCTGGTGATGCTGGTACTGCGCCAGCTTGTCAGCCTTCTGCCCATGCTGGCTGCTATTTGGATGCTGATTTATCTGCAAACCCGTTTTAAGTCCTGGAAAGCAATCCCCCTGTTTATTCTGCTGTCCGTACTCCCTGCGGTGGTGGAGAATAATTTCTGGTGGCATCCTGACGGCCTGGTCATCTTCATGATGATGCTGGCGGTCTTTTTTCTGACGCGCGATAATCTGCGTTTTGGATTCAATTTTTATGCATGCGCCGTTTTGTGCGGGGCAGCCGCCATGACGAAGGGAATCGGTTTTTACTTTTTCCTCTCCGTGGCGGTTTATCTGCTGATAGGCCTGCTGCAGAAAACGGTTTCTTTCAAAAAATTGCTCTTATCAGCAGCCGGTTTCCTGGCTGTGATGGCGGGGGCCTATTTCATAACCAATCCCATTCTGGTATACGGAGCGGAACGAGAACGCTATTTTGAGATTATGCGCGACCAGTCTGAACTGCTCACTCAGGGATACGAATTGGTGTATGAAAAGGGCCTGGCGGCCTCCGCGCCTGTTTTAACGAAATATTACGGCGGTGTGATCCTGCTGCTGGCAGGCCTGGCAGCGGGTATTCGTGGGGCACTGCGCGGGCCAAACCGGCTGCTTTCCATTATCATCCTGGCATGGGTGATCCCGTTATTCGTGTTGGTATTTTTCCTCATCCATTTTAAGTTTCAATACTGGCTGCCGGCTGCTTTACCGCTTTTCTCGCTATTCACGCCCCTGCTGCCGGATCAATCCGATTTTAAAAAGCTGACTGCACCTGGAAGGAACCGGGAATTTTGGGGTTCTGTTGTTAAAGCAGGGCTGGGGATATTCCTGCTGGTGCAGGTGTTTTTGTTCATTCGCCAGGACGTGGTACGTTTTGACGATCAATTACATAAAAGCGAGAACAATCGTGCCGTGGCTTTCTACCATGAGCTGTCAGAAGCTCTTGTCTCGCTGCCGGCGAATGCCTACCGCGTATATTATGATCCGCGCATGTATGTGCCCGCAGACACTGGCTGGACTACCAATACCCGTTTTGAAATGCTGGATTACCCGTACATTGAGGAATGTAAATACGATATGCTGTTGATCATGCAAAGCCGCGTGAACGATTATCTTAACCCAAATGCTCAGGCAGTGAATGAGGCTAAAATGGCCCTGGCGCGCGAGTTTTACACGGATGTTCGCGATGGCATGGTGGACGGGTACCGTCTGGTCTACCGGACCGATTACGGTCTGGCATTCGTCACCGAGGAGCTGTATCAGCAATACTTTGTTTCATCTAACGACGCGGCAGCCACTCAATGGCCGGCCTGTCAGAGCTGCCAGCCCTGAAAGAAATTTAATAGGTTCTCAGTTGTTTCGGCGGGTATATTTTTCCTGTACAATACAACCATTCAAATATCAGGATGAGAATTTAGAATGAGCGATAGCAAATTCGTTGTCCCGAATGGATATGTTCAAACTGAATCGGCTGTGGACGGAATATCCGTTTACATGCCCGGGCAGGCGGCTGCAAGCACATCACCGCAGCGATATGTCTGCCCGGCCTGCGGAGCCTCCACACGCTACGATGTATCCGCCGGTGGTGTTGCCTGTGAGCATTGCGGTCATACGGTCGCGGTTCAGGCCGGCCAGCCCGGCCGGCGGGCTGAGGAATTTGAGTTTACACTTGAAACGCTGAAC
>DAISXR010000014.1:39106-54083 GCA_036825755.1 Anaerolineaceae bacterium | reverse complement strand
AAACGCAAGTTTGGCTTATATCTGCATTTTACTCAAATGCAGAAAGCAAACATGCAAAGATTTTATGCGAACAGGTATAATTCCCCGAAATGACAGACACATCCTCTCCTCAATCAAACTCAAATCCCCCATTTAAATTTGAAATCCAGGCCAGTGATGGCAAAGCGCGAACCGGTCGGTTTTCAACCCCGCACGGGGATATCGTCACACCTGTATTTGCACCGGTTGGCACGCAGGCCGCTGTGAAGGCCATGACACCCGCTCAATTGCTGGAGACCAACTCCAATTTGGTGCTGGCCAATACCTATCACCTGTATTTACGTCCGGGCACGGAGGTGATCAAGGATTTTGGCTCGGTGCATGAATTCATGGACTGGCACGGTCCCATGCTGACCGATTCGGGTGGGTTCCAGGTGTTTTCGCTGGCCATGTCGCGCAAAATCGACGAGGACGGCGTCACTTTCCGCAGCCACCTCGACGGCACTTATCACCGCTTTACCCCCGAGAAATCGATTGAAATTCAGGAAGACCTGGGTGCGGATATTATCATGGCATTCGATGAGTGCGCAGAACCGTATGATGAAGCATACAATACCCGGGCAGTTGAGCGAACGCATGCCTGGGCAATCCGATCTACAGAGGCCAAAAAGCGATCGGATCAGGCGCTGTTTGGGATTGTTCAGGGAGGGATCTTTCCAGGACTGCGTGAAAAGTCAGCCCGTTTCATCAGTGATCTGGATTTTCCAGGTAATGCAATAGGCGGGCTTTCGGTGGGAGAGACAAAACCCGAAATGCACAGGGTGTTGGATCTGGTAAATGACATTCTCCCCGTCAACAAACCCCGTTATCTGATGGGCGTTGGGTCACCGGAGGATCTGGTTAACGGTGTGCTACGCGGGGTGGATATCTTTGATTGCGTTTTACCCACTCGCCTTGCACGGCATAAGGCGGCTCTGACATTTCAGGGGCGGGTGAACCTGACACGCGTGGAGAATACGCGCGAACATAAACCTATTGAGGAAGGCTGCAAGTGCTACACCTGTCAACATTTCAGCCGGGCCTATCTGCGGCATCTTTACGTTGCCAAAGAATCGCTGGTGGGAACGCTGGTTTCCATCCATAATGTGCATATGCTGACGGAACTGATGCGAAGAATACGTGAAAACATTCGCGCAGGTACATTTAACCTGTTTGCCCGTGAATTCCTGGCCAACTATCAGGTGGTGGGGCAAAATGGAGATGAATGCACAGAGTAACTCCTGACAGGCGCTGGATAACAGCGCTTATCGTTTTCTTTTTGACGTCCTGCGCCCCGGTTACGCCGCCAGCAGCGACATCCATCCCCACCCAGCGTATCTGGGAGGTGACCTATCCCCCGGAAACTGCCTGGATGGTGGAATCATTCGACGATTGCCTGCAGAGCGAGTGGAACACCGGCATTGTTATTCAGGAAGTGATGGATGCCGAACTGGTAAACGACCCCAGCACTGTGCAATTTATGTGGGGAGATATTGACCCACAGGATCTGTCGGCGTACCAGTTGGGAATGGATACCATTCGAATTGTCGCCCACCCGGGTTCTACTGTTCAGCAGATCTCGTTGGATCAACTGCATGATGTCCTTTCCGGTTCGATTCGAGAATGGAGTGAGCTTGACCCTGATGCAAGCGGCGAACTTCACGGGTGGGTTTACCCGGATTTCCTTTCCATCGAGCGCGAATTTCTGGCAAGCCTGGATGGGACTGACCGGCTGTCACCCTATTTCAACATTGCGCCGGATGTAAATGCCATGTTGGAGGCGGTATTGGCGGATCCACTATCCATTGGGTTCATCCCGGCAGCCTGGCCAAAAGGGGACCTGGTTGAGATCTCTGTGGCGGATTGGTCAGTTCCCAAGGCTCCCGTTGTCGCACTGGTCCGTGATGAGGATCCGCAACTCGCCGCCTGGCTAAAATGTCTTTCGGATACCTTTCCGGAGTAAGAAAGGATAATTCCTGTAAACAGGTTGCATTATTTCCCTTTTTGATTAAAATGAATTAAGGTCGTTACAATCTGTACACGATCGAAAACTGACAGGGGGTTTGAGATGCAGATCACAGATATTGTTTGGTGGTTCTATTCGGCCTTGCTGCTGCTGGCAGGTGTTTTTCTGGTTGCCTTTATTCTGACCGTGCGTAATCAGGGGGAATAATGCATAGGGTAGATACAGACTGAGACAGAATTGGTTGCAGATAAATTCAGACATTAGAGGATCCGAGCAATACCGATGGCTTCTGCGGCTTTGTGTTGCAATGGCTGCCAGAACGTGGAAATCAAGTGAAACCGTTTGATGATGCTTTCTGGAAACCGGATCATGAACCAACCAACGCTCTTCCAGTAGTAATACGGAGGAGTGTTTTGATGTAAGGTGTTTTGTGCAGCCTGTTCTGCCCTGATTTGCATCCTCATTCTCTTCATGATAAACTTACAGGTTGCGATACACACAGCGAAATGCTGAATGTGTCGTTTCAAATCGTTTACCGGCAGGGGTGTGCCGGCGCCGGCCACGCAAGAGCCGGTTGAGATGGACAAAAAACGTGCTTCTTCGTAATGGACTTGAAGGATCATGATCAAACTGCGAATGCCCTGGAAAAAAGAAAACAATATGGCCACCACTGATCCCACTCAACATTATTTGATATTCGGTTTGGGAAACCCCGGTCAGCAATACCGTGATAATCGCCACAATGTGGGTTTCAAGGCGGTGGATGCACTGGCGAAAAGGCTGGATATTCGACTGACTCGCGTTCAGTTCAAGGCGATGTGGGGGAGCGGCACGTATGCGGGTTCAAAGATCACATTGGTGAAGCCCCAGACCTTTATGAACCTTTCCGGGCAGGCTGTAGCATCTTATGTGCATTATTACAAGATCCCGCTCGAGCACATGATCGTGATGTACGATGATATGGATCTTCCCTTTGGCACGATACGCGTTCGTTCGGCGGGCAGCTCCGGCGGACAGAATGGCATCAACTCGATTATCGACAAACTGGGCGTCAAGGATTTTCCACGTTTGCGTATCGGGATCGGCCGACCCCCCGGACGGATGCAGGGCATGGATTATGTGCTGCAGGATTTTCACAACCAGGAACTGAATGAATTGGATAGTATCCTGGACCGTGCCGGCTCTGCGGTTTTGACCTTTATTGAGTATGGGATCAACCGCGCCATGACAGAGTTCAATGGAGCATCTGATCATGTTGAATGATCTGCTGGATCTGCTGATTCGCTCAGGTGATTATCAACGATTGCGTGGACTATTGGATTCCAATCAACTGGTCCCGGCATTGGGTCTGCCCCGCTCCGTGCGTTGGTATCTGCTGGCCGGGCTGTACCACGATCAGCCCCGTTCTTTACTGTTGGTAACAGACCGCACCGATCGCTGTCTCAAAATCATCGATGAACTGCACACGTGGCTGCCGGAAGCCGCGGTTCATTACTTCCCCGAACCGACGCCCTCATTTTATGAGCAGGCTTCGTGGGGGGCCACTGTGCGAAGGGACCGTCTGCAAACCCTCACGCACCTGGCGGGGTACCATATCCCATCCATGCGCAATCAAGCCCCGAGTATTATTGTCGCGCCGGTACGGGCTGTGATGACCCGCACGCTGCCAAGACGTGATTTTATTAGGAGCAGCAAGCTGATCCAGGCGGGCAGCGCGTTGGCCCCGGAATCCCTGCAGAAAAACTGGGTCGATATCGGCTACCAACCGGCTGATATTGTGGTGAGCATGGGTGAGTTTTCGCGGCGCGGTGGCATTCTGGATGTGTGGACGCCAGGTTCCGCTTACCCGACCCGGCTGGATTACTTCGGCGACGAGGTGGAAACCATCCGCAGCTTTGACCCGGCCACGCAGAGAACAACCGCGAAGCTGGAAAACATCTTTGTCTCTCCCGCCCGTGAAGTCTTGCCCGGCAAAGCGCTCGGCTTGAACGGACCGGAACAGGAACTGGATGAGTTTTTCATCCCGCTGGTTCACCCGGCCCGGGCAAGCCTGATTGATTATTTGCCCTCGAACACGCTGGTGATGCTGGACGATGATGCCAATCTACGCACCATGGCGGATGAAATTGAGGTGCAATCGATCAAGATCCGCGACGAAAACATCCAGGAAGGCATTCTGGCAGAGGATTTTCCCGTTCCGTATCTTTCCTGGTCAGAGATCAAGGATGCGCTGTCGGTTCACAAGCAAATCGATCTGGGATTTTCGACTGATCCGGAAAGCGAAACACTCGATTTTGATTACAATCCGGGTCCTCGCTTTGGCGGACGGCTGAAGCAGTTTAAGGATTACCTGGCCGATCTGAGTCAAAACGGGGAGCGTACGTTTATCGTCACACGTCAGGTCTCGCGTGTGCGGGAACTCTTTGAGGAGGGGTTGGACCCATCCGTAGTGGAGGAAGCCCCGGTGTTTATGGAGGGCACGCTCAGCGAAGGCTGGATCCACCGCGGCGAGGGAGAACGCTCGGTACATCTACTGACCGATAGCGAGATTTTCGGCTGGGATCGCCCCGAACCGCGTTCACACCGCAAACACACCGTTGAAACTCCTGAAAGTTTATATGCCGATCTGAAGCCCGGTGACTGGGTGGTTCATATCGATTTTGGTATCGGACGGTATGCCGGTCTGGTCCAGCGAACCATCGAAAACAATGAACGTGAGTTCCTTATGGTGGAATATGACGGCGGCGCGCAGATCTATGTGCCTGTTCACCAGGCTGACAGATTGAGCCGCTATATTGGTCCATCCGCCGACCAACCGACTGCCACTCGCCTGGGCAGCGGTGAATGGGCGAAAGCCAAAGGGCGCGTACGTGAAAGCGTGGCTGAGATCGCACGGGATCTGCTGGAGCTGTATGCCCGCCGGCGTGTGGCGGAGGGACACGCTTTCAGTCCGGATACCAACTGGCAGGAAGAGCTGGAAGAGGCTTTCCCGTATGTAGAGACGCCCGACCAACTCAAAGCGATCAAGGCGGTGAAATCGGATATGGAACAGCCGCGCCCTATGGACCGCCTGCTGTGCGGAGATGTAGGGTATGGGAAAACAGAAGTAGCTTTGCGAGCCGCCTTCAAAGCGGTAATGGATGGCAAACAGGTAGCTATTCTGGTTCCCACCACGGTTTTGGCGCAGCAGCATTACGAGACTTTCAGACAGCGGCTGGCGCCGTTCCCGGTGGAAGTGGAAATGCTTTCACGCTTCCGCAGCCAGAAACAACAGGACGATATTATCAAACGCGTATTCAGCGGAAACATCGATATTGTCATCGGCACGCACCGCCTGATCCAGCCGGATGTCCAGTTCAAAGATCTTGGTATGCTGATCATCGACGAGGAACAGCGCTTCGGCGTGGCTCACAAGGAGCATTTCAAGAAGCTGCGTACGGAAATCGATGTGCTGACCCTGACAGCCACACCCATTCCGCGTACCTTATATATGGCTCTAACCGGTGTGCGGGATATCTCCACCATTGAGACACCGCCGGAGGAACGTTTACCCATCATCACGCATATTGGCCCGTATTCGCCGCGGTTGGTGCGGCAGGCCGTTATGCGCGAACTGGAACGCGGCGGGCAGGTATTTTTTGTGCATAACCGCGTCCGCACCATTGGTGCGATGCAACGCCATCTCAACCGGCTGGTGCCGGAGGCACGCATTGGCGTGGGTCACGGGCAAATGCATGAGAAAGAACTGGAAGAGGTAATGAACCGCTTTACCAAGGGTGAAATCGATGTGCTGCTGTGTACATCGATCATCGAAAGCGGTTTGGACATCCCCAATGCCAACACGTTGATTGTTGACCGCGGCGATACGTTTGGGTTGGCGCAACTGTATCAACTGCGCGGCCGGGTTGGTCGTAGCGCTCAGAGAGCGCACGCTTACTTCTTCCGGCACCGCACCCGCCAGCCAACCCCGGAAGGACTGGAACGTCTGGAAACCCTCGCCGAGAACACACAACTGGGAGCCGGTTACTCCATCGCTATGCGTGATCTGGAGATGCGCGGAGCCGGAGAGTTGCTGGGAAGCCAGCAATCCGGGTACATCGCTGCTGTAGGATTCCACCTGTATACCCAGCTTCTGGCGCATGCGGTACGCGAGATCAAGCGAGACTTGCGAGATGATGATCTTAAGGCAGCGCTGGACCGACATATCGAAGAGCGTGAAGTCTTCCTGCCGGTGAATGTCGATTTACCGCTTTCGGTTGGCATTCCCGCCACATATATCCCCGATCAAACCTTCCGGCTCAAACTGTACCGACGCCTGGCCAACATTCGCAATGTGTCCGAGATCCAGGAGATCCATAACGAGTTTGAAGATCGCTTTGGACCGTTCCCGGAGGATGTGCGGAATCTCATCTATCAGCTTCGGGTAAAATTATTGGCACAGGAAGCCGGTCTGGCTTCTGTGACGATTGAGGGGAATCAGATCGTATTCCGGTATCCGCCCGCGTCCAGTGAGAGGGAGTACCGACACCTGAAAGAAATCGGTCTCAACACAAGAACCGGCAAGAATGCCTACCGTTATTTCCTCAGCGATGACCGCGACTGGCAGGAAGATGTATTGAATATCCTGGAGGCGTTATGAAATTTGAGCTTCAAGCCCCGTATCATCCCACAGGCGATCAGCCTGAAGCCATCCGTGAACTGGTGGATGGGGTGAATTCGGGTATGAAACACCAGGTACTTCTGGGTGCCACCGGCACCGGAAAGACCTATACCATCGCGAATTTGATCCAGCAGGTGCAGATGCCTGCTTTGATCATGGCGCATAACAAGACACTCGCAGCGCAGTTATATGCTGAGTTCCGCGAGTTTTTCCCGAACAATGCCGTTGAATACTTTGTTTCGTACTATGACTACTACCAGCCGGAAGCCTACGTACCCCGGCATGATTTGTATATCGAAAAAGAGACGGAAATCAACGAAGAGATCGACCGATTGCGTCTGGCGGCAACCACGGCGCTGATGTCACGTAAGGATGTGATCATCGTGGCGTCCGTTTCGTGTATCTATGGTCTGGGCAACCCTGAAGCCTACGGCAAGGGGATGGTTCACCTGCAAAAAGATACCGTTTTTCGCCGTAATGCTCTGCTGCGACAGTTGGTTGAAATCCAGTATCAGCGCAATGACATGGATCTGCATCCCGGCACCTTCAGGGTACGCGGTGATATCCTGGAAGTCTTCCCTGCCTATGAAGAGAAGCGCGGTTACCGCATCTCATTCTTTGGGGATGAGATCGAACGGATTGTGCAGTTCAGCCCGTTGACCGGCGAAATGTTCTCCGATTTCACAGAGGTGGATATCTTCCCGGCCAAACACTACATCACCCAGGATGATCGGTTGAAGCAGGCCATCATCGATATTGAAGAAGAGCTGGGACAGCAGTTGAAGTACTTCAATGAGAACAAGATGTTTCTGGAGGCTCAGCGGTTGGAACAGCGTACCCGTTATGATCTGGAGATGCTGCGCGAGGTGGGATATTGTTCCGGGATTGAAAACTATTCACGGCATCTCGATCAACGCCCGGCCGGTTCGCCGCCGTGGACGCTGATGGACTATCTGCCCAACGAGTACCTGCTGGTGATCGATGAATCGCATATGAGCGTCCCGCAAATCCGCGGTATGTTCCATGGCGACCAATCCCGCAAGAGTGTGCTGGCGCAATACGGTTTCCGTTTGCCCTCCGCGCTGGATAACCGCCCGCTCACATTTGATGAATTTGAACACCACATGGGGTATACCGTCTACACTTCGGCGACACCCGGACCCTATGAGTTGAACCATCAGGAGCAGATTGTGGAACAGATCATCCGCCCAACCGGTCTGGTAGACCCGGAGGTGATCGTTAGGCCGACCAAAGGACAGGTGGATGATCTGGTGGGCGAGATCAATCAACGTATCCAGGCTGGTGAACGGGTGCTAGTGACCACACTGACCAAACGTATGTCGGAAGACCTTGCCGATTACCTGCTTGAACTGGGGATCAAGGTGCATTACCTCCATTCGGAGGTGGAAACCCTGGAGCGGATCGGTATTCTTCGAGATCTTCGTATGGGTGTGTTCGATGTGATCGTGGGCATCAACCTGCTGCGCGAAGGTCTTGATCTACCGGAAGTATCACTGGTAGCCATTCTGGACGCCGACAAGCAGGGTTTCCTGCGCTCTGGCACGGCGTTGATCCAGACGATTGGCCGGGCTGCCCGTAACGTGAACGGCCGAGTGATCATGTATGCCGACCAGATGACCGATGCCATGAAAATGGCGATTGACGAGACAGATCGTCGCCGCGCCAAGCAGGTGGCATACAACGTGGCGCACGGGATCGAACCGGTATCCATCTTCAAAGAAGTCCGCGATATCACGGATCGGATCTCGCTAACGCGTGAGGTGGCGGAACAACGCGGTGAGTATTCGACCCGCGGCATCAAGGAAAAATCGCATCTTCCCAAGTCGGAATTACAGCATCTGTTGAAGGAACTGGAATCGCAAATGAAACAAGCCGCTAAAGCCCTGGAATTTGAGCGGGCTGCCATTTTGAGAGACCAGGTGTACGAGCTGCGCGAAATTATTGCCGATGAATCCAAGCTGCCGCCATGGAAAAAAGCTCGCTTCCTGGCCGGTGAGGAAGACCCTGTATAAACAATAAAGTCGAGGCCAAACAGGCCTCGACTGCTTTTACTCGGTAGATGTCACCATAAAACGTTGAAAACGGCTGGTTGGTGTCTCCCAGGCGGTATCCACATTTTGGACAAACGAAGAGGGGGGGCCCTGAAGAAGCATTTCCAGCAGCTTGAGGTTCTCCTGCATGGTCCCTTCAGACCAGACCTCTACACGTCCGTCATATTTGTTGCGCACCCAACCGGTGAGCCCCAGTGCGGCGGCAGAACGCTGGACAAACATGCGAAATCCCACACCCTGAACCCGGCCGTCTACAATGGCATGCAGAGCGCACAAAGCATCCGAGTCGGTCATGGATAGATTACCCCCGGTTTATCCGTCTTCAGGGTCGTCCTCGTCATTATAGTATTCATCCTCATACAGATCACCGTCACCGTAATCATCTTCACCAGCGCTATCGTCTTCAAGACCGGCTTCATCCAGATCCAACAGGTCATCCTCATTGCCGCGTTTGCGATTGTTGATCACCAGGTCAGCCAGGTCTTCGTCGGAAATGTGTGCATCCCCTTCTGAAGCCGCCCTATTGCCGTGATGATGGTGAGAGTGACCGGTTTTATGGTCCTCGTCTGTTTCTTCGTCGAGGTCAATATCCATCATGCCGAAAATATCCATTCCTTCGGTCAGGCCCAAGTTCTCAATGGCATCCGAGATGAATTCTTCCTCTTCGTCATCCTCGGCCTGTTCCAACAGGGCATTCAGTACCTCACGCACCCGATCCCCGCCGATTTGCGAAAGGGACCAGATGATAGACTGACGGATATCCTCCTCCTGTCGGTTATCTGGGTTCACCAGCAACTCCATCAAAGGCTGGCGGGCACCCTGGAGACTCAACTCACCGGCGGCTTTGATGGCCTCAAAGCGGATTTCCGGTTCGGGGTCACGCAATGCTCGGATGACCAGATCTTTCCAGCGGTTATCAGCCGAGCGACCCATAGCGAAGAGGGCGCTCACCTTCCAGTCAATGTCATTCATGGCGAAAGCGCTGGTGATCAAACCGGGTACCTTTTCATGGCTGGAAAAGCCCAGTCCTTCAAGACTCTTTTGCTTTACGAGAGGTTTTTCATCGCTGCTCATAATATCCAGCAGCGTGTTTTCAACCAGATGGAATTGATCTTCGGGGATTTCCTCAATCTCGCCCAGGTAGATAAACAAACCCAAACCGCTGGCAGCCGAGGCGCGAACCGTTTCTTCCGGATCTTCTTTCAGGATTTTGAGCAACTGACGCCAGAAGGTGGTATCGTTGGTTTCCCACAGCAGGCGGATGGCGGTCGAACGAACGCGTGGATCGGTGTCCTGGATCGCCATGAAACTGACATCGTCAAAGCAAACCAGCGTGTCAGCCTCGCTCAATTCCTCAAGATCTTCCATCAGGGCCACCCGACGATTGGTGGTCACTTTCTGCCAGGCTGCTTTCAAAGCGGCCAGATCGGATGGATTTAAATCGGAGAAGCGATGCAAATGCACCGGAGAAAACGGTTTACTGTCATCCAGTAAATCCGCAATAATCTGTGAAAAAGCGACTGTCGAATTCTTTGGCATAACCTTCTCTAATATTTGGGTAGGATGGGATTGGCAAAATCCTGGAAGGTGACGTAGATCATCAGGATGATCAGGAGTGCGAAACCGACCAGATGTACCATGCTTTCGTACTCGGGTTTGATTCGTTTCTTGAAGAGCAGTTCAGGCAGCAAAAAGAGGATGCGTCCGCCGTCGAGCGCCGGGATGGGCAGCAGGTTGGTGATGCCAATGGCGACCGATAGAACCGCCAGCAGCCACAGGGTGTTCACCGCCGGGGTTGAGGCAGATTGATCGGTGGATACCTGCTCATCAGCCTGACGAGCCTGGCTGAACATATCATAAATGCCTTTTGGACCTACCACTCGCGCATCAGCGGGTTCGATCTGTCCGCGGATTAGCATGATGGGCATTTGAACCAGCATTTTGGCATACTGCCCCACCGATTCTGCGGCGTACGGAATCGCCTGGAAGTAAGTGGCATCTTTTACCGGGGTGGTCATCACGATGCCCATGGCGCCCTGGCCTTCAGGGGGATTCTCACGCGGCGTGACCACCACATTCTGGTTCTGCCCATTGCGCTCCACGGTGATTGTGATCTCGCGCCCAAGGTTCTGCTGTACTTTGGCGGATAAATCCTCAGTTCCTTCCACCGGCACACCGTCCACCGAGATCACCAGATCACCGGCCTGAATACCGGCTGTTTGTGCGGGTGAATCGGGAGCAACCTCCAGAATTTGCACCCGGTTGGAATCCGGGATACCGGTTTGGGCAAACACCAGGCTGAAGATCAGGATACCGGTCAAAATATTCATGATGGCGCCGCTGGAAAGAATAATCAATCGCTTCCAGGGTTTCTCAGATGCCAGGCTGCCCGGTTCGCCGGGATTATCCTCACCTTTGAAGCGAACGAAACCGCCAAATGGGATCCAATTCAAAGAAAAAATGGTCCCTTTGGCTGTAAAGAGTTTAACCATGCGCGGCGGATAGCCAAACCCGAATTCCTCAATATTGACTTTAAAAATCCGGCCCGAAACAAAATGGCCGAGCTCATGAACAAAAATCATCAAGCCAAAGAAAAGGATAAATTCAACAATAGTGATCAGCGTATTCAGCATGTTTTGCCTTAAATCCCTCGAATCATGACTGTATTCTTTGCCGTATTATACCGCTGTTAGTCTGCGGTCTGTTTTCACAGCCAAGTATACCGGGTGATTATTATAAAAAGATAATAATTCAAATGCTTTGCGGGCAGCCTACGGTAGAAGACGTGCTGGTCCGCCTGCCGGTGACATCAGAACAGACTCGACCCCCGAGATGGATAACAGGCGTTGTTTCACATCCTGCGCATAGCCAGCGGTACAGATCAGGTGCGGATTGGCTCCCGCATCCACCGTGGCGCAAACCTCAATCCCATCAGCGCGCCATCCCAAAACGAGTTGAAGTATGTGCAGCGTCAGCGGATGCCAGTACAGCAGTGCGGGCGTAGAGGTCATCATTACCGCGTGCATCATCAGACTGTCCAGTTCGATGATTTCGGCCAGCATCCGGAAATCCCGCTCCCGCAGGGCGTGACGGCAGATACCCAACCGGTAGGGCGCGCCTTCCACACGGCAAGGCTGGTACGGGCTGGTTTCCGCAAGCTGATGTCCGTGCGAAGATCCGGTCGTTTTGGGCCCTTGTTGGATGACAGCGATCACATCGACCAGATTCCACGCCTCGGCCGGGGCGATGCTCTCGGCAAATGATTCCGCGTGCGTGGTACCGGTATGCCATTCGACAAATCCTGCCGGAACCGAGCGAGCCGCCGAGCCGGATCCGAGCCGGGCTAATCCGGAGAGCTCGCGTTCTGACAGGTAAAGCCCCAGGGCTGACGTAGCAGCCAGTGCCAAAGCCGCGTATCCGGAAGCGGAGGAAGCCAGGCCGGCGCTGATCGGGAAGTTGCTGCGACTTTCGATGCGGGCATGGTACCCGGTTTTACCCATCACACGCACTCGATCCATGAAACGCTGTACACGGATCAGCGCTGCGCCTTGCTGCAATTGATCATTGATGATCAGGCTGTCGGCTGAAAGCGCAGGGTCAAACTCAACCCGGGTTTGCGTTTCCAGGCTGCCCAGGTTCATGGAAATGGAGCCATTGGCAGGTAGGTTTAGCGTATCATCGCGATTCCCCCAATACTTGATGAATGCGATGTTAGGGTGAGCGGCAGCCGTAGCGATGTAATGAGTCAAGGTTGTATACACTTTCTCTGAGTTGTTCTCAGCAAGTGTACCATACGGATAGACTCACTTTATATAATGCGCGTTTTTACCGTTCCTGAAATTCCAAATTGTGCAGTTTTCGATCCATGTATCGTTGGTCTGATAACTCAAATGATGCGGTTGAGCGTTAAGAAAACCGAACACACGGCTTTTAGTCTTCAGGGATTGGATGGAAAAGCAAAAATAAACCCTTTATCAGCAATATCGAGAAAGTACTTCTGTCAATTCTCGCGCGACATGCGGCCAGTTAAGAGTCTTCTCAATACGCTCGCGTCCGTTAAGCCCGTATTCCTGGCTGACTTGGGGGTTTTCGAGCAGGTTTCGGAGTGCAGCGGCTAACGCATCGGGATCCGAGGGCGGAACCAGTATTCCGGTGAGATGATCCACGACGATATCTTCCATGGCGTCAGACTGCACACCCACGCAAGGAATTGCAAAGCTCATCGCTTCGAGTAAAACATCTCCCCATGTTTCCAGTCGAGAGGGCAAGACGAAGATTGATGCGTTTGCATAAGCTGAGGCAATTATTTCGCGATCCCATGTTGGAGGTTGGTGGACAACACCGGCAGGAAGGTTGACGTTTTGAGGCAGGTCGGTGATCAATGTCAGACGAGCCATTGGAAAGTCGTGCTGAAGTTGTTCGAACGCCTGTATGAGCAAGTCACCGCCTTTACGGAAAAAATCCTTCCCAATAAAAAGCAGATTTTGGCTGGGTTGCTTCGTTCGGGAGATCCGATGAGGCAGGAACGGCAGGGGTGAAAAGTTTGCCCCACCTCCAACCACACTAATTTTGTCCCTGGAGATACCATAATCCTCAACCAATGAAGAAAGAACCAGATGGCTGCGCACACAAATATGAGCAGCTTGTTCGTAAGCCCTACGTTCCATTGCCAGCCAGCGTTCAGCATGCGGGGGTACTCGAAAAGCGTGCCCGGCCTGGTTTTTCTGGATGGAAAGCTGAGCGGTGTAATCTAGGTATAAGATCACTGGCAGTACAGGTTGCCATGAGGAGTACAAAGTACCGATCTGTAAGACCACATCAGCATTGTTTGTAAACCGGTGAATATACTCCGATTCTTGCTTCGAGCGAAGACGAAAGGCGTCCGCGTTTAAATAGTAGCGGATTTTCCATTCTGAGAAGTTGGGATGAAAGGATTGTATGGCAGCCCAACCACGTTGAAGGTTTTGTAACTCAGCATTATGGATATCGATAATACTGGCTGTTTCTGCAAGAGATTTGAAAAGCAGTTCATGTTTGGTACGCGTGCCGGGGTCTGATGTGTAATTCCCGTGAAGATTGATAAGGACTCGAGGACTGGTTGGCATGGGGGCTCTTTGATTGTCACTTGAAAATGATCTGGCCGGTGTGCTTGTTTGGGTCTACGATGATCGTCACCTTTTCAAACTCACGCTGCCAGACGTCATCCACGCGATAGCGCTCGCCAAGAGGTTGGCCAGGATCGATTTGATAGTTATCATATTGCCAAAGTTGGTTATAAGCGCTGCTGTTCGTATAGCGGAAATATGCCTGGCCTTGATTGATTAATAAGTACGATGTGAAGGCGAATACCTGGCGTTCAATATCCTGCTGCTCTCCCTGGCTGACAAGAATGATCGCTTTCCCCAGGGCCTGAGTTCCTTCAGCCAGGTTCATCTGCCATTCCCATTCATCTGCAGTTTTATAGGTATTATTCCAACCGACTGCAAAATCTTCAATCATGGCACCATCCAGATAGTTCAAGTAACGGTACCAAATGTTTTCATCTTCAACAAAAACAATATTTGCATACATCGGCAGACCAGCTGGTTCAAAAATGTTGAGATAAAGGTAAGCAAGCATCTCTTCATTGGCGGCCTGCAAATAGGCATCAGAGGGAAAACCCGGCAAAGTAAGGCCTATTCGTTTTGAACGTTCCAGGCTGGCATCTACATTATCCAGAAAAACCCCTCTCCACTGACCTTCCTGTTGAGTCTCCCACAAACGCCTGGCGAAAAACTCTCGCCATTCAGTCTCATCGGGGTTGGTGCGGACATATGTATGATCGTTATTGTAAATAACTGCACCCGAATTGTCGTATAGCAGCCAGTTGGGGTGCTGGTTCAGAATGTTGCAATAATCGCCGGGTTGATTGGCAATCTGATTGCCATACGGGCGGGTTTCGCAATCCTCGGTAATGCCCACTCCATTGAAAAGCATATATTGCAGAACTGGAACTTTGCTGCCCAGGTTATTCATCAGTTCTGAGCGTTCATCTTCATCTCCGGCAGTGAAGACAAAAAAATCATAATTCTCAGCCAAATCTGGCAGTGCAAGTTCATCTCGGGGAGAATTCCAGAACCAGGCAAGCTGAATAGGTTGAATTGGATCCGATAATGGGGCTGGTGTGTTTGTCATCTCCAGGGGTAAAAGTGCAGGTTGGCTGGCAGTCACCGTTTGGGTTATTTCCGGTTGGTTGAGCGGTGGGGTGCATGCAGCCAAAAA
>DAISXR010000014.1:25076-39006 GCA_036825755.1 Anaerolineaceae bacterium | reverse complement strand
CCAACGGAAGCATGCTTTCGAGATCGTTCGAGCACGAAAATATCAGAATGAATGCCAGACCCGGTTTGCTGTTTCAGTTTTTCTATGACTGCGGTTTTTCCACAACCATCTGCGCCCACAAGAGCGATCCAGAGGGGGGAGTGAGTGTGAGCAGCAAAGACGATTAACGGGTGAAATATTCTTTTCATACCTTTATAAAAACAGATGCAATTTTTACAGCTTCAGGATCGATTCTGTGACTTCAAGATGCTTATGATAAAATCTTCACTGTTCAATTGGAAGTCTACGATCCATAATTATCCCATACTTTCAGGATAAACCATCCATGACAGGTCTTACCTCGACCCGATTCTCGCACTTACCCCAAGGGTATACCTCGGAACAATTGATTCAACATTATGAAATTGAGAAAGAACTCGCCGCGCGTTTACGGCGAGCAGATTCCAGTGAGAGACGTGATTTATATACTGCCCTCTACGATGAATTGTTTCTTCGCGTACCCTGGCACTCACAGTTGCGAAAAAAGGAAACCGGACGAAATATACCAAAACAAATGCGCCTGCTTCAACCCTATTTGAACGCAGATACTGTGATGCTTGAAGTGGGTGCGGGCGATTGCGCGCTTTCTTTTGAGGCAGCGCAACAGGTAAAACATGTTTTTGCGCTCGATGTGTCCAATGTAATCACTCAACAAAAGACGTTTCCGAAAAATATGGATCTGATCATTTCAGATGGAACCAGTATCCCCTTACCCGAAAATAGTGTGGATATTGCCTACAGCAATCAGCTAATGGAGCACCTCCATCCAGAGGATGCCCTTGATCAACTGAAAAATATTTGGCGAGCGTTGAAACCAGGCGGGGTATATATTTGCATCACGCCAAACCGCATATCAGGCCCACATGACATCTCACGTTATTTTGACGATATCGCTTGCGGATTTCATTTGAAAGAATACACATTTTCAGACTTACAGGAAATTTTTCCGCAGGCAGGTTTTTCACCCCTGCGCGTTATTACAAAAATCCCGGGATTGCCTATATTGAAGATCATGCCTTACCTGCTATTGGAGAAGTTTCTTTCATCATTGCCAGGCAAGATACGTAAGGTCATCGCCCGCGAGTGGGTGATTGAGCGGCTTTTATACATCCGGTTATTAGCCAGGAAACAAGCTTAAAAAACAATTTGGATCGATATTTCGATCCAAATTGTTTTATGCTACGTATTGGGGTAAAGCGGAGAAATTTGAATATTCTTTGTCTTCCGCTTTGATTGGCTTTAACGTTTATTGCGCCGTGATACCACCGAGGAAATAATAACGCCAATGACAATCAAAACCGCGATGCCAACGGATGTGATCAGAAGCGGCAATATCCAGCGATTTTCCGGCAACTGTCCGGCAATCGAAGGTTCAGAGGAAGCTGTAGAATCTGACGTTTGACCACTGATTTCTTCCGGTGATACTTCAACCTCAACAGGCGTGTTTACAAAGGCCCCCGCGACATTCGTATTGTAGCGAGTATCCATCGCGATCACCTGAGAACCGTTAAGGATGGCGAAGTTTCCGGTCAGAGCAGTCTGGATATTTGGGTCACTAAAAGCTGCACCGGAATTCACAAGAGATTGAGGAGATGTGCCCAAAACCGCCAGAACGACTTGCTTGTTATCCCATGGAGCCGAGAAAACCTGCATATAACCGATTTCCGCGTTTTCAGGAATTCGGTATGTTACTTCTGCATTGAGGGAGGTGATCGAATTGGTTCCTGTTACAAACGGTACCGGCATCGACTGCATCCAGTCTAATTTTTGTGTGAGACTGGAGGGATTACCCAGGAGAATCACGTCCTTACCGGCTAAATCTTCTGTGGATACCTCATCTGCAAAATAGACTGAGGTTTTGTTAGTGAAAATTGTATTTTGATCGCCTAATTGAAAAGCAATGGATGAAGCAGCTTTGATTGAGGAAGTCTCTGAAGGATCAACGACGAATGCCAGGTTGCCGGTGTTTGGGTTTAGCAGCATCATATCCGGGAACAACTTGAGATCAAGCAGGCGAACCGGCTGAACTGATTGAGCTTCAAGCGAAACATGGACAACCGAGTCTGCGTAGAGTGTGGTCCAAAAAGCATCGGATTGATTATATAAGCTGTCACAGACACTGATGGGATACATACTCACCTGGATGCTGATGGTATTTTTTCCAGGCAACACCACCGAGCGAGGCAGAGTAATTCGCTGCGTGCTGAAGTTAATATCCTGTTCTGTGAAACCGATACTGCCAACCGGGCGACCGTTGAGTAATATGGTGATGCCAGAATTGCTGATATCCAACAAATCTGAATGGTTGTAGTGCAGTTCCAGGTAAGAATCCATGCCGATTTGTTGGTCATTGGGAACAAAAAACTCTACCTCGGTGGTACTGGCAGTGCCGCTGTTGTACATTGCGCCACGCACAGTGCGATCCTGTAAACCGAGGTCACTGAGATGCATATCGACATTAGAAACCATCATGCGAAGACCCGGCGCAATATCCTGGATGATGGCAAAATCCTTGCTTTGTATCGTGAAGATTTGCCCTACATTGAGGCTGTGACCTGCCTTTACTACACCCAAATCGTCGTTACCACTGACCAGTAGAACAACTTGAGATGGGTTCCAGGGTGAGACCGCTATCTCGAGTAAACCGTCATCGGGCTGGATACCGGACCCGGTATCAAACGATCCATTATTTAATGGAACTGGAAAACTGATTTCCGACAGCATAGAGAATGCTGATGGTTTACCAACAAAAATCAAATGATTGTTTTCCAGAATCTCGGTTGTCAACTCGCTGGCAAATAATGTGGATAGTGTCAAATTGCCGCTGCTCAGATCGCCAAAACCTGAGGCTACCTCAACCATCGCTCGCATTTCTTCCTGGCTTGGTTGGTCTGGAATAACGATGATAGCAGAACTGGGTTCCAGGGGGCTTCGCTGATAAACTGGATACGGCAGTTTTGCCAGATCGAGAGTGGGTGTACTTTTTTCATGAGGCAGTACAAGATAACTATCTCCGCTGATGTCAAGAATGACATCCATGTCATAGTTACAGCTTTCATTACTGATCAGACTGAAGAGAATTGTGCTGCGTCCATCCGTACGTTCAGAGATAAGGGCTTGCGGTGGGATAGGGATGCTAATTTCTTGATCACCGCTGTTGATCAATGCCAGGCTGCTGATCAGTGTGCCATTGATTCGCACTTCTAACTGCCCCCCGAAATTGCCCCCGGTTTGCGACTGATCAGTATTCCCATTCGCCGCATTCCCACGGTAGCTGACGGATGATGAATAACGTAATGAAAGAGTGCCTTGCTCGAGGAATACCCAATCCGGCGGAACTGTGAAATCCACCGAGGTAGAGGCAAAGGGGCCGATCAACTGTGAGTCCACCATCCCCAGATTTTTAAGCGTAAAGACATCTGAAGGGTTCAGTGAACCGCCGGGTTGAGTCGGATTGTCAGGTTGCGCATCCTGATGAGATGTGGCAGCTGAAACCGGGCTTACCAGTACACCAGCCATGAGCATAACGAGCAATAAGGGGATCAGTTGGAATATTTTTTTCATGTCACACTTCTTGTTCATTGAGTATAGTGAAATTGATGATTAAGTCCTTCGTTGGACGCGTGTCCAGTTTGTCGTTTGTTGGCGACGAAAAAATCGATATGCGCCGACTAATGCGGCGAAATTACTGTTGAAAAGGAATGCAGGCAGATAGAGGATTTTTCCTATTCTCCCCTTAATCGGGAAATATGCTCCCAACAAGACAAACAGATAAAAGAGAACCTGGAGGGCTAGAAAGAGTAGGCTGAACGGTAATGAGAGATGCCCAAAACCACCTTCATTGATGGGGAAAACTGCCACGAGTAGATTTGAAAAGAATAACCCAATCATCGCAAAGGGTACCAGCGGGCGAATAAACTTATGTGAAATGACTTGCCAGATAACCAACGGGAACCGCCAGGGTAACAGGGAGGGAGCAAGGGCAATTGCCTGGTAACGACCGGCAACAATCCGTTCTCGGCGTAACATTTCACCCTGAGCGGTTTTTGATATAGTCTCAAAAGAACGGGCCAGAGGAGCGTATTCAAACCGGTAACCTTTCGCCACAATTTTCATGGCAAAGTAAAAATCGTCATTTATGATTTTTGCCGGCGGGGGCGTAAACAGCGATTTTCGCATGGCAAGAATTTCACCGGAAGCACTGGTACAAGAGCTAAGGCGGGCTTCCCATGCTTTGATATGTGATTCATATTTCCAATACAGCCTCTCTGAATCGGCCAAAGAATCATTTTCTTGAATGATGAACTTGGCGCCGCTGACACCGCCAACAGTTTCTCTACAAAATGGAGCTACCAGTTCAACAAGGGTATCGGGTTGATAAAAATTATTGGCATCAGAAAAAACCAGGATTTCACCGGTTGCGATCGATACGGCACGGGTTATGGCAGCCATTTTTCCTCTCCGTTCAGGAAGAAAGTTGAGCACCACAACCGGCGTCTCAGGGATGATCTGGTGATTTTCGATCCATTGTTGAACGATTTGAACGGTGCGGTCATTTGAGCCGTCAGCGGCAACGATGATCTGCAAGCCGGAGAAGGGATAGTTCAGTTTCAGACAATTGTCGAGCTTTTTTTCAATGACGTCTTCCTCATTGTATGCTGCGATAATCAATGAGACAGAGGGAGCGGATCTTTGGTAAGGCAGTGGACGGGGCTTGAGATGTGCAAACAAGGCCAGAATCAGCGGGTATCCAGCATAAGTGTAAAAGATAATGAATGAACAGAACCAGAAAGTAAAAGCAGCCATTTTATGCTTTACTCACTTTCCGATAGAGATCAACCCAATGGTCTGCCATCCCAGCCAATGAATAACCCTCCACGATGGTCTGACGGGCCGCCTGCCCTAATTCCACACGCAATTTGGTATTTTGCAGAACAGAAAGTAACGCTTCCCGCATCTCGGCCGGTGAATCAGGGTCAACCAACAGGCCATTTTGGTTGTGCTGAACAACATCTGCTGCTCCTCCCACGCGGGTGAGGATGCATACCAATCCGGAGGCCAGCGCTTCCAACATGGCTACCGACAGGCCTTCAGTGGCAGAGGGCAGGACAAACACATCTGCGGCGCGTAAATACGGTGAAGGATCCTCCACATAACCGGTGAAGTGAACACCTTCAGCCTGCATCTGGCGCAGGCTCTCTTCCTCGGGGCCGCTGCCCAGGATCCATAGTTGGGCACCGCCAGTCTGCGGTCGAATTTCCTGCCAGATTCGGAGAAGCAAATCGACGCGTTTCTCAGGAACCAATCGACCGGTATAAAGGAAGACTGGAGCAACCGCCGACATGGAGAATTTCTCGCGCAGCGCCTGTTTTTCCATTTGTGAAGGAATAGAAAACCGCTGAATATCGACACCATTGGGGATAAAGTGTCGTTTTTGAGGTAAAAATCCACTATCGGCAAGTTCCTGATCAATTTCCCGGCTGATGGAGATAAGCCCATCCACTTGTCGCTGAAACATTTTGATGCGAGTTCTTCCGCCTATTCGATGATTGAGTTTGTAAATATCACCTAACAGACCGCCGCGATGAAGGGTGACCACGACAGGTTTTTGAATCAAACGCTTTGCAAGGACTGCTGTGGTGGATGGCGAAAGCAATTCATGGGCATGGATCAGGTCTGGACAGATCTGACGCAATCGCAGGACGCCGCTCAGGGTAAAGCAAAGAGAGGCAGTCACTTTAGGTCCGGGTGCAGGGAGCCGGTAGACAAGGGTACCGTCGATCATTTCAAAAGGGGCCATGCCAGGATAGCGGCGAGTGAGGACAAGCGGTTCTACCCCACGGGCGCGCAGATACGGCAATGAAGCCGCCAGCAGCTTTTCGGCGCCGCCAAAACGAGGAAGGTATGCTTGAATAATCATGGCCACTTTCATTTCGTAAGATCCTTATACCGACCAGCTCTTTAAGGTTGGGAAACCACGGGCAGGTTGTCCTTTTAGTTTTTTCGAATGACTCTTTGCAGTACTTCTTTTCCTTCCGCCAAAATGGTCTGGTCTTGCCAACGCAACACTGCCAGGTATACCAGGATGCCTGTCAATGCCGCGAGAAAAAGCTGCAGTATCGATAATAAGGGTGCAATTAAGCGAAGAACCGCCCACACAGCGATCGTCATAATCAGCGTGCTGAAAACGGAGGGGCGGAGTATTTGCAGAATACGCTGGAAAGAAAGGTGTACCAGGCGGCCGGCAATGCCAAGGTTAATCACGCTCATCACAATTGCTACACCCACTTGAACCCATGCGATTGCTTCAATACTGTGGTAGGTTTGCACTGCCCAATACATGGCTGGAATGGTGAGTGCAAGGCGCAGTAAATAAAGTCCTACCATCGTCTTCAATGTTCCTTGAGCTTTGTACACTGCTTCTGCGTTAATGGTAAGCACAGAAAAAGTGGTATAGATTGCGATTGCGCGCATGACCGGAATGGCTTCGTTCCAGTTAGCTGGAAAAAAGGTTTGCCAGAAGGGCGCAGAGGTCAGCATGATACCTGCGCCTACCGGCAGGATCAATGCAGCGATGAATCGCAACGCAACCTCAAAACCGAGTGAAAAGTTATTGGCGAGATCACGCATTTTTACAAATGCAGGGAAAGTGACGCGATTGATGATCACACCAAATTGGGTAATGATCATGTCTGGAATACGGAATGCCAGCGTGTATACACCCAATGCTTCAACACCCAGGAAACGTCCTATAAAGAGATAATCCAGGTTAAGTAGGAATGCGACTAACAGGTTTAGCAGAACGATGTGCCCACCGTATTTGACAAGCGAAACAATAATAGATTTCCTTATGTGAAATGATGGCCGCCAGGGAAAAATGGACCAATAAATGATTGTGCCTGCTGCGGCAGAAACCAACTGCCCAAGAATAATGCTCCAATACCCAAAGCCGAGCAGGGCGAAGAGAATTGAGAAGACGCCCTTGGTAAAAGACCCGGCTACGGTGGGCAACAGGTTCTTTTTAAACTGCATGCGTTTTCGCAGCAGGAATTCGTGCGTGTTTCCCAATGCTGTAATCGGGAAAAACAGCACGCTTACACGAACCACATCAATGGCACGGGGATCGTTGAAATATGTACCGGCAAGGGGTGCGAGCGGCCAGGTAATTGCGCATAGCAGTGATGAAAAGAGCAACATCGACCAGAAGGCAGAATCCTCAAGACCGTCCTCTTCAGGGTGAAAAATGAGCGCTGTTCCAATTCCCAAATCATATACCGCATCGAGCAAGCTGGTAATGATGATGGTGTAACCGACCACGCCAAAATCGTTTTTGGTAATGAGGTAGGCCAAAATCATGGTGCTGACAAATACCAATAGCTTGCTCCCATAGGTGGCAACGTAAGTCCACAGGGCGCCACTGACGGTTTTGTCGACCAGATCGTGCTGCTCGCTCATGCAGTTTTCCCATCTGAAAGGATGCTTGTTGAGGCAATCTGGAAATCGCGGAAATTACTTTCAGCGATTTGGGCAACGGCCATCGAAATTCCAATTAGCATCCAGAAATAATACGGATAGACGTTGTGCAAAAAAAGCGAAGCGGTCAGGTAACCGGCAATACCAACCAAAAGAGCTTTTGTCATATCCGCGTAAATGTGATTATGCATCGCGGTAAAGCGCTTACCGGCCTGGATGAGGCCATTTATGATTGAATAGAGGATGTATATCAAAATGGTGAATCCCAGCAGACCTTGTTCAGCAGCTACTTCAAGATAGAGGTTGTGGGCACCACGTTGTTCGTTGCGAGGATCCCAGCCCAATTGGCGGGAGTAAGATAAATATTCGGTGTTATAGTTACCGGCCCCAACACCAGTGAGCGGATGATCTCGCAGCATCAACCAGGCAACACCAATTTCGCTGACACGACCGCGGAATGAAACTTCACTTTTGATATCCGTCTCAGATCGTTTGAAAATATCGGTCATGGTTGCAATGCGGTCAGCATACGAAGGAGGCAGGAAAGGTATCGCAAGGGTGATGATTAACATGCCGACCAAAATCGCCACCACCGGGGGGCGTCGCCAAAAGAGCGATAGACCGGCAACCACACATAATGCCAGAAATCCACCGCGAGAAAATGTAAAAACGATGGTCATGAGAATAACAAGCAAGCCATATCCCGCCAGTGCTTTCAGCAGGAAGCGTTTTTCATTGATCATTCGTTCGAGTGCTAAAGGTATGAGCACAACCATGACCATTGCGTAAAAATTCGGATCTCCGAGAGAGCCGACGATGCGATAATCATTTGTGGAGCCAACAATATTTTGGACGGCTGCAGCCCCAAACCCCCAAAAGTCGTTATCGAATGAGGAGGTAAGGTATTGGTACACACTGATCGTGCCAAGGACAATTCCAACACTGATCAGCGACCATAAAACACTCCGAATGGCCTCTTTACGAGTCAATAACAGCCCTACCACAACGGCAACACTGGCACCCTTTACAAAAGCCCACAAATCGCCCTGTGCGCGAGCAAAATCATTGGCGAAAAGAACTGATACGAATGTGCTTAATGCATACAGGGTAAATATCAACAGGGTTTTGAGGCGGATGTGCTGCAGACGCTGCTCAAAAATCCAACGGATTGCTATCAAGAGAATAAGAAAAAGCATGAATGGGAACGCGAGTGAAGGTCCGCTGTGGACTTCAATGATATTGAAAAGCCGGATATAGGTCATAAAAATCAGGGCGACCAGACCAAACTCCAGACTAATCAAGGTACCTATAGCGATGATCAAACCACCCAAAATTCCAACCCAAATGACCATTCCTGAAATACGGGAAATCGATAACCCGAGTACTCCGCCCATTGATATAGCCATCAGGGCGAAGAAGATGGTCAAAAGAGAAGATCTGCGTGTCGATGTGTCTATGTTCACAGTCATTCTTGCTTTTTGCTCAATATTGCCATTATGCCTGCTGACCGTCCCCATCAGCCTTAATCAACTGCGCAGGCTGTTTAAGCATTCGATCACGATTGCTTTCCATATCCATGCGCATCCGAGCAAGTATTTGTTCTACTGTGTCGCTGGTTTCCCATCCAGAAATCCCAAAAATGAAGTCTAGCGGAGTATTTGTTTCAGGAACCAACATGCGTTTGTGGAGTTCCCATCGAATTCGGTTGATGATATGTTCTGCAGCATGATTGGGTGTATTAGGCAGGATGATAATCAGGCCAAAGCGATCCCAGTAACCAATCACATCATTTCCACGTAATTGTTCGCGTAAAAATGAAACAACCTGGCGGATCACATTATTCAAGGTCTGTTGAGGTAAATCCTGCTGGTATTCTGTCAACATTTCAAAGTTGATGTACGCAATCGAAAACATATAACCGTCTGGGCTGGTTTTGGCTTGAACCACCTCATTCGCGATCATCCGTTCGATATGTGTCCGGTTAATGCAACCGTATGTAGAATCCATGATCCGACGCAAACGCAGCTCATCCAACGGAGTACGGACCTGTTCACGAACAACCGCCAAAAGCACACCAAAAATCAGGCCAAGGGCTACTGCCAGACTGATATCACGGAGAGGTTGAGGTGACATGGCAACCGGGTCCGCGATGGCTTTGTCCAGAAGACTCAGCTGGTATACCTGATAGGTATTGTTGACATACTCGGTGGCTTTTTGAGCAACCGTGTTCGCCCACGATGAACACATCTCCGGGTCTGGGCCGCTTACAGTTAATTCTATGATATTTGAATCCGGAAGAACGGTAGCTTGCTGGTTGTATTCTTCCAATTGCTCCGGAGTGAGATTAAACTGACTGATGCTATTTTCGTAAAGATAGCTGCTGTTCAGCACCTCAGAATAGGTGTTGACGATCGAAGGCCGGTCCAGAGTCGCCAGACTATTAACGAGATTCTGGGTACTGACCATGGTTGTGTTGGGAACCACGATCAATCGTGCCGAAGCCTGATACCGCGGTGTAGCAAAATAATCTGCAATCAGCGCGACATTTAAGGCGGAAAAAACTGTCAGCAAAACAATCCACCAACCGGTTTTTATCGTGCGTAAATAAATTTTAAGTTCCATAAAATCATCACCTTCTGGTTACATAAATTTGAGTAAGAAAAATCGTTCAGATTGCATTTTCAGAATATTTCTGGGTAGGATGATTCATCCTGTGGATGTCTCAGGCATGGTCTGAGGGGTAATGTATTGTGTGAATAAATCGGAGATGGCAGCGCAGGTTTTATCCATATTAAACTCCTGAAATACCAATTCCCGGCCAGCAGCCGCTAAGGGTTGGGCATATGATGGATGTTCAAAAACATGCGTGATGGTGTCAGCCAAAGCTTCAGCATTCCGCTGGGGTACCAGTTGGCCGGTGATACCAGGTTTTACCAATTCGGGGATGCCAGAAATTTGGGTGGAAATGACTGGTAAACCACAAGCCATCGCTTCCATTAAAGCAACAGGTATACCCTCCATCTTTCCATCCGTTTGCACAACACTGGGTTGAACGTAACAATCGGTTTCTGCCAGAAGTGAAGCGACTTCCTGCTGCGTTTTGGCGCCAAGCAGTTGTACTTTATTTTCCAGGTGCAGACGCTGTATGAGGGTTTCCAAATTTCTACGCTGGTTACCCTCTCCAACGATTTGGCAACGAAAATCAAATGACAGTCGTGAGCACGCTTCCACCAAAAATTCGATCCCCTTATAAGGTTGCAGGCTGCCGATGCACAGAATACGGAATGGAGTTTTTGCCGTGCCAGGTGTAGACCGGATGGTGTGAAGTTGTGGATCTATGCCGCAGTGGATTACGTGGGTTTTATTAAGCACCCAATCACCTGCTTCATGTGCCAGAAAGTTTCGATTGAACTGCGAGATGGCAATAATGAATTGTGCAGAGCGTATCTTGGCCGTTAACATCGGACGTTCAACGAAAATATCATGGGCGTGAACTGTGAAACTGTAATGGATGCCAGTGAGTTGGTGGATGATCCACGCAGATAGGGCAGGATGGGTGGCGTAATGTGCGTGGATATGGTCGATATGCTCCTGTTGCATCACGTGAGCCATCCCCACACTTTTTGGAAAAAGGGCCAGAGCGCGAATAAGGAATTTCGGTGAACCCATATTTCCGGCTACCATTTTTGCCCAAGTGGAAAGATACGCCAACGGTTTCTTGAGGAAAAAATATAGATTAGAACGTAAAATTTGTGCTGAAAAATATGGGAAACAATGTGCTCTGTTGATCCACGGTTTCGCTTCGGGATGCACAACTGACTGTTGCTGACAAATTAATGGGTACAGAAAAATTTCCCATCCCGCTTTCTCGATACCAATCATCTCCCGAAGAATAAAGGTCTCCGGGAGATGGGGAAAACGGGACATCATATAAGCGATTTTCACTCGCTCCACTTACCGTTATAAAAGTCTACGTACAAATCGTTTTTGCTCATGAACACTTACTAAAGGTAGATGCATAAATATGATGATTTAATTTGATTCTGCCTGCTACAGTATGGCAAGAGAAAAGCTTAACGTCCATTAAAAGTTCGTAAAGACTTACAGGAATTTTGCAAATCTCTGCGAACTGACTGCATTTTTTGAGTGCTCAGAATAGCAGCACTTTTTCCAAATACACGGGATGAAAATCAATTCTTTACAGAAGTGAATTCCGATGAATTATAATCGCATCCATCGAATAATTTACCCCCATTTTTTGTGCTAATTGTTACAGGTACTTTGCATTTAATCAAGTAAAATATCTGCATCCAAAAATTAGCCTACATGTGAGTGAGTAATTCAGGGAGGTCAACTTGACCAATTCTGCCGATTCAGAGCACATTAATTTAAGTTTCTTTCGTCAGAATGCCCGATCGTTTATGGGTTTAACATTATGTATAGTTGATTTTTTAACAATTCTTCTTTGCGGGTTACTATCTTATTATCTCTTCAAAGGTGTTTCTCCTTTACTGGTTGAGGTTATCAGTCAGTGGACGGTGCCAACAGCCTTTGCATTTGTTCTGGTTTATCTTTTGATGGGGCTTTACTTCCCCGGTATCAGCCCGGTGAATGAGCTCCGCCGTCTATTTTTATCGACGACACTGGTTTTCTTGTTTATTTTCGCGTTAATCCTTTGGTTTCAAAACCATTTACTTCTGAATATTCCTGCGCTGCTACTGCTGTGGTTTGAAATTTTGGTGTTTGTTCCTTTTGCACGGTCCATTACGCGCCGGATTTTATCTTTTTACAATTTATGGGGAGAACCTGTTGCCGTAATCGGCTATGGAATGGTAGGGTACAAGCTGGTCAACTACCTTAACGATAATCCCACTTTTGGATTCAAACCTTATGTGGTGATTGACCGGCGTAAAAAAGAACGTCCTGATCCACGACCGCAGCCCAAGAATGTCATGGTGAAGCACATTGAAACAATCCTGGCGGAAGGTAAAAATGACATCGAGAAAATTAGTACGGCTATTTTGATTACCACAGAAACCCCAGGGGATTTCTACCAATCGATCACAGACATTCGTGTGCTTAAATTCTCTCGGCTCATTGTCGTATCGATGATCGAACAGCAAAGCAGCCTTTGGCTGCAGCCGTATGATCTTGGTGGAATTGTTGGGATTGAAATCGGTCAAAATCTGATTAACGTCTGGCAGCAATCAGTCAAACGAGTGATTGACCTGGTATTAATTTTCATTTTTCTGCCGATAATTTTACCTTTAATGGGTCTGATCACTTTGTTAGTAGCATTGGATTCACGTGGCCCGATATTCTACAGTAATAACCGCATCGGTAAGAATGGAAAATTATTCCGAAAGTGGAAATTCCGCTCCATGATCCCTGACGCAGATGCTGTGCTCGAAAATTATCTACAGGAACATCCTGAAGCGCTTGAGGAATGGCAGCTTTGCCAAAAGTTAAAAAATGATCCGCGGGTGACAAGGGTCGGGCGTTTTCTGCGGAAATTCAGCCTGGATGAGCTTCCCCAATTATGGAATGTTTTCATTGGAGAAATGAGCCTGGTTGGTCCGCGACCCATCATCGATGCAGAACAATACCAAAGTTGTTATAACCTGTATGTACATGTTCGGCCAGGACTGACTGGGCTCTGGCAGGTATCTGGGAGAAACGACGTCCCATTTGCGGAACGCGTGCGGATGGATGAGTATTACATACGCAATTGGTCAATCTGGCTGGATGCAATTATTCTTGCCCGGACCCCTGGTGCGGTGCTTAAAGGCAGGGGAGCCTATTAACTCTAAGGCGATTCTCACGAAGAGACATGAAAATCCTTGCATATACGGTAAATGAAGATTAACCGCTGAAAGGCAGGATATCATGAATAAACCACAGAATACGACTGATGACCCAAATTATCATGTCAAGAACGTTCGCAATATGATGCAGGATCTGGTGAAACATGTTGAACACGATCAACAGATCCTTGAGGAACCGCGCGTTCTGGCATTATTTGAAACCACGCGTGAGGTGCTGCAAGGCTTGATCACGGCCTTCAACCACTACGAGGAGAAATCCGAAAAATCCTGGCGGGATTAGGGTCGCACAAATCAGGCAGGGGTGAGTCGCTTCACTTTTGGCAGAACATCCCTGCCATAATTTTCCAAAAACTCCTTTTGTTTTGGATCGGCTGAGTGCACATAGATATGGTTGAAGCCATATTCTACATATTTTTTTATGAATTGTACGTGTTCCTCCGGATCCTCTGAAAGGCAGGCGCTCTTTAAAATCGCTTCTTTGCCCACCGGTTCGCCATTTTTCGCCGCCATGTCGGGTGTGTAGATTTTATTGGTGAAGAGTGCCGGGATATATGTGCCCACCCAATAGGTTCGGATGGCCTGGATGACACGAT